>CBIHQO010000471.1:0-5723 GCA_966211735.1 uncultured Schlesneria sp. | reverse complement strand
GGTCGCTTCTTCCGGATACATCTGCGTAACGGGATGGAAGTGCGTGACGTGATGTCCGGTCGCGCGCAAACCGTCGACGACTGCTGGAAGGAAGGTCGCTTCCCAGAAGTTCATCGGCGGCTCTTCGACCCACTCGACGTCTTTCGAATTGATTGGCATGGCCTATTCCTAACAATCAACGATTCGATGTTGATTTCGATTTTCAGTGAGCGTGTGCGGGGTGACCGTGTCCATGGTCTTCGACGACCGGTTTCGCCCTGGTGGCAAATGGTCGCGACGACTGAGTCGCCATCAAACCGGCAGCCACGAAGGTCGCGATGGACAGCGGGAACAACCACAGGGTGTGCAAATCAAATTGTTTCACGATCATGACGAGCAGAACGTTGACGGTGGCCAGCGGAATCAAACCCTTCCAAGCCAGACCCATCAGTTGGTCGAAGCGGAATCGAGGGATCGTCCAGCGAAGCATCTGAATGACGATGATGACTGCAAACACCTTCGTCAGCAGGACGGCGACTTTCACTGCAGTGGCACCGGTGTAGTTGCTGGTTGCTTCCGCGATGAAGGGGAAGTGCCAGCCACCGAAAAACAGAATGCTGGTGAGGAAGCTGATGGTAATCACGTGAGTGTATTCAGCCAGGAAGAACAGGCCCCACTTCATGGCGCTGTATTCGGTGTGCCAGCCGCCGATCAGTTCCTGTTCGCACTCGGCCAAGTCGAACGGCAAGCGTTGCGCTTCCGCCATGGCGGCGATGAAGAAGATCACGCATGCCAGGGGTTGATACCAGATATTCCAACCGATGAATCCATGCTCGACCTGATTGGTCATGATCTTTTCGATGCTCATCGAACTGTTCAGCATCGCCAGACCAACGACCGACATCCCCAGCGGGATTTCGTAGCTGACCACTTGAGCACTCGCTCGCAGGCAACCCAGAGCACTGTACTTATTGTTCGAAGCCCAACCGCCAAGGATGATCCCGTACACGGCCAGACTGCCGATTGCGAAGATGAACACAATCCCCAGATCCACACCAGGTGCGATGATGAACGGGAACTGACCGTCACCGGGAGTCAGATTGCCTGGAACAGGTCCAAAGGGGACGACAGCAAAGGCCAGAAACGTTGTGAAGACCGAGATACCAGGCGCCAGCACGAACAGGACTTTGTTGACGTGACCGGGGATCACGTCTTCTTTCAACAGAAGTTTCCCCATGTCTGCCAAGGGTTGCAGCAGTCCCCAGGGGCCGACGCGGTTGGGGCCGTGCCGATCCTGCATCCAGGCCGAGAGCTTTCGCTCGAGCAGGATCAGGTACGAGCAGACGCCCAGGTTCACATTCAGCACGATCACGATGGCCAGGATCGGCAGCACGTAGGGGCGGGCCGGTTCGGGGAATAAATTGATCAGCTTGTCCAGCATGGTTTCTCAGTTCTCTTGTGCGACGCCTCACGCGGCCTGCGTGGAGCGAATCTGCAACCGTCGCAGCTCACAAATCAGTCTTGTTACGCAGGTTGAAGTTCAGGCTTCGCCGCTGCGGTATCTAACGGGACACCCAATTCTCCCAAGTCACCAACCGACAGTGCGGCGAGCGCCGGCACAGCCTTCGCAATTTCTTTTCGCAAGGCAGGTGCCTGGAACATCCCAGGCTTCTCGGACAATTCCATCAGGATGCGACCATCAGGGCGAGCTTCACCGGGCCCACGCAGTCCGCGATGGATCGCTTGAGCCAGCCCCTTGTAGTTGACGAAGGTCCCGTCCTTCTCGGCCCAAGCACCGCCAGGCAGAACAAACTGAGCTTTGCCGCTCGCTGCTGAGGCCAACAGATCCTGCACGACCAGCAATTTCAGCTTATCGAGCTTCATCACATCGGCGTCAGCGATCCAGCCTTCTGGATCACCACCCAGGACATAGAGGGCTTCGATCTCACCCTTTGCGACTTGGCTCAAGATCGAGGAGAACTCGATCACCGATCCTTGAATCTGCTTCAGCACCGCTTCAACGCCACGGCGATTGGGGCACTTTTCGGCGTGGATTGTGAACTTGGTCGGCGTGACCGGTTTTCCGTGGACGTCTTTCGGATAGAGGTCGTCTTCTCCGACAGTGCGAACCGGACCGATGGCCAGCTTGGCGGAAGGCGACAACTTTCGAGCATACGTCGCCAGCAAGTAAGCCTCTTCAACCGTGGCCCACGGCGAGATCACGGCGGCGAATTTGTTGGGGGCCCGTAGCGCCGCTTCCTTAAGAGCATTCCGCACGGCTGGAAGAATGGCGTCCCAGTCTTTCGAAACGATCTGGCCGTTCGAACGTTGCTCGGGCAGCGTCAGGCGATGATCTGCATGAATGTACTTCCAGCCGAATCGACCTTCATCGCACATGAAGGCCCCTTGGGCTTGAGGGTTCTCACGTGGCTTCAGGCGATAGAGCACATCGTTATTTTGATCGACATTGATGCTGCAACCCGTGCTGCAACCGGGACAAACACTGTTCTTGGATTTCAGCCACCAGACGCGTTGTTCGTACAAGAAATCCTTGCTACACAACGCACCAACGGGGCAGAGGTCGACGACGTTACCAGCGAGCTTATTGTTGCAAGGATCACCCGGGAAGATATCGATCTCTTCGTAAGTCCCTCGGCTGACGACCTGCAATTCGGCCGTCCCACTGATCTCGCGCGTGAATCGCACGCAGCGCGTACACATGATGCAGCGGTCGGTGAACAGTGTGATCTGATCCCCGATGTAGTCTTTATCCGGCTTGATGTTCTTCGGCTCTTGCAGACGGCTGTAGCCGCGGCCGTATTCGTAGCTGTAGTCCTGCAGTCCGCACTCACCGGCCTGATCGCACACCGGGCAATCGAGCGGATGGTTGAGCAGCAAATACTCAAGAGTCGCTTTTTGAGCGTCTTTGACTTTCTTGCTGTCGGAGACGATGACCGTGCCATCCTTCACTGGAGTTTGGCAACCAGGGAACAGCTTGGGCTGCATCGCAATCGTGCCGTCGGGCTTCTTGTCGCCCATTTCAACGAGGCACATGCGGCAACTCGCCACCACCGACAGATCGTGGTGGTAGCAATAGTGAGGGATCTCGACGCCGGCACGTTCGGCCGCCTGAATGCAGTTCAAGCGTTCGGAGGCTCCGATTTCGACCGGCTTATTGTTTACGATTACGGTGGGCATAGGTTTGTCGCGTAGAGGTTGAATTCAATCAGTGGGCGGCCATCAAAGCTTCAGCCGGTTTGACCGTCTTCTTGCCTGTAGTGATGTATTCTTCAAACTCAGGTCGGAACTTTTTGATCGCGTTCTTGATTGGCCAAGCAGCGCCATCCGACAGGCCGCAAATTGTGGTGCCAGGGATGATCCCCATCGAACCCGCGACTTCGGTGAGCAAATCGAGGTCGCGTAACTGGCCTTCACCCATCCGAATTCGCGCCAGGATCTTGTGCATCCAGGCGGTTCCTTCGCGACAGGGGGTGCATTGACCGCAGGACTCATGCGAGAAAAAGCGAGCGCAGTTGAACAGGACGTCGACCATGCTGGTTTGATCGTCGATGACAGTGATCGCTGCTGTCCCCAAGCCAAGGCAGCCGACCTTACCGGGGCCGTTGAAGTCCAGAGGTGTGTCGAGTTCGCTGGCTGACATGAAGCCCATGCTGATACCGCCCGGAACGACCGCTTTGGCAGTGCGACCCTTCCAGACTCCACCGCCATGCTCGTCGATCAACTGACGAGCGGTGATACCCATCGGCAGTTCGACGCAGCCCGGCTTGTTGACGTGACCGCTAATGCAGTACAGCTTGGGACCGTAGCTACCGGCGTCGCGCGGGTTGTTGGGGTCAGGCGGAACCCCGAGGCTTTTGAACCATTCACCACCTTTATCAAGGATGTTCTTGACGCAGGCCATCGTTTCGATGTTATTGACGATTGTCGGCTTGCGGAACAGCCCTTCGATGGCGGGGAATGGCGGCTTGATTCGTGGCCAGGCTCGTTTCCCTTCGAGACTCTCGATCAGTCCCGTTTCTTCTCCACAGATGTAGGCCGCTGCACCGCGGTGCAAGACAACATCCAGATCGAAACCACTACCGAAGATATTCTTACCGAAGATCCCGGCGGCATAGCATTCATCGACCGCCTTCTGCAGTGCCCGATAGCTGCGACCGTATTCGTACCGCAGATAGATGTAAGCCGTCTTCGACTTAATCGCGTAACAGCTGATCGCGATTCCTTCGAGAACCTGGTGAGGATCCTCTTCCATCAGGATGCGATTGTTGAACGTTGCCGGTTCGCTTTCATCGGCATTGATCGCCAGATAGATCGGACCGGGATGATCCTTCGGCAAGAAGGTCCATTTCAGGCCGGTGGGAAATCCCGCACCGCCGCGACCGCGCAGCCCCGAGTCTTTGACAAGGGTCACGACGTCAACGGGCGCCATCCCGAGCGCCTTCTTGAAGCCCTCGTAGCCACCATCGCGACGATAGGTTTCCAGCGACTGACTGTCGGGTTTACCGATGCGTGCCAGCAGGACAGGTTGAAATTCAGCCATGGTCTTCCGGGTCACAGGTTCTTCAAAAGTTCGTCGGCCTTTTCAGGCGTAATATTCATATGAGCTTCGTCGTCGACCAGCACGCAAGGAGCCCCTTCGCAGGCCCCCAGGCATTCGGCAAATTCCATCGTGATCTTGCCGTCGGCTGACGTTTGTCCGGGGTGCACATGCAGTTTTTCGCACATGTGCTGCAGCAGTTCTTCGCCACCGCGCAACATGCAACTGATGCTGCGACACACCCAGACGCGATGCTTGCCGAGCTGGTGCTTTTCGTCTTTGAAGAACTGATAGAACGACATCGTGTCATGAACTTCTGACGGATGCAGTTCCAGCAGTTCGGCAATTTCGCGAACGGCTTCAATCGAGACGTGTCGCAGTGAGTCCTGCACCAGATGCAGTGCAGGCAGGACCACGGCCCGCTTGTTCGGATACTTTGGAAACTGATCGCGAATCTGCTTTCGCAGTTCCTCGCTCAACACAGCCATTGTGATTCCAACCCTTCAACCAGTTTTGAGCGTTACCGATCCAGTTCCGCGGCGATAATGTTCAAGCTTCCCAGCACAGCGACCACGTCGCTCAGTTGATGCCCCTTGATGATCTGGGGGAACACCGCGAAGTGGATGTAGCTTGGCGGACGAGTCCTGGCGCGATACGACCGCGGGCTGCCGTCGCCCACGATGTAGTAACCGAGTTCGCCGTTTGGTGATTCCGTGGCGGCGTAGATTTCTTCACGCGGAGTTTCGTAGCCACGATTCGGCATCATGACTTCGAAGTGCTGAATCAGACCTTCGATGCTGCGATAGACTGATGGCTTGGCTGGTGGAACGATGTGCGTTTGCGCATCAATATTCACCGGGCCCTCTGGAATGTTGTCGAGACATTGCTCGATGATCTTCACGCTTTCAAGCATTTCCTGCATACGAACCAGATACCGAGCGTAGCAGTCGCCGTCTTTGGATGCGACGATCTTGAAGTCGAGATCGGGATACGCGAGGTAGGGCTCATCTTTACGCAGGTCACGCAACACGCCGCTGGCCCGAGCCAATGGCCCGGTGACGCCCATGTTGATGCAGTCTTCGCCACTCAGGTAGCCGACCCCCTTCAGACGATCGATGAAGATCCGATTGCGGGTCAGCAGGCGATGCACTTCATGCGCATCCTCGTCGCGCGCCTTGACCGCCAC
>CBIHQO010000470.1:0-5724 GCA_966211735.1 uncultured Schlesneria sp. | reverse complement strand
GGCGGAACAATGGCGACGATTACGGGTCAGGCTGACGGACCAGTCGCCGGCGACTTCTAACCGGCCTCTCATCAATCAGCAGCCAGATCCGATATGAAACCCGATCACTCGATCGGGTTTCTTTTTTTAACCAGAGAACGTCGGTATCCACGATGCCACAAAAACGCTCAGGTGTCTGATAAAGAGGTGTTACTCTGCCACCATACGGACTATACGCTCAGAAGGGTTATCCACACGCTAAGCATCTTCAATCAGTCATGATGCGACACACTTAAGATATTTTACAACACAACGTTACATAGCATAAACACATCAACATACAAAATGCGCAACAGAAAATCACATCGTCATTTAATCGTGGCATTAATTTTTCTAGAAGAACGAGCGAATAGCGTCCTCAGGGACATCACACTTCACTTGTCTAACTCTTTCGTCACGATTCTCGGAGGTTCAATGAAAGTTCAGGCCCTTCCAGGGCGACGGCCACGCGCATTTACGTTGATCGAATTGCTGGTGGTGATCGCTATTATCGCAGTTCTGATCGCACTCCTTCTTCCCGCAGTACAACAAGCCCGTGAGGCGGCTCGGCGTACCCAATGCAAGAACAACCTGAAGCAGATCGGCTTGGCATTGCATAACTACCACGACACGTATTTGAAGTTTCCGGCGGCGATTTATTTCAGCAATTTCCCCAGTGGCGGAATGATCGGTTACCAGCAGAGCGGTGCCGACACAACGCACGGACCAAGCTGGCTGGTGGGGCTCTTGCCTTACATTGATCAGGCCCCCCTGTTCAATCAGGCGAATTTGAGTGTCGCCATCGGGAACGCGATCAACGCGAACGTGACGAGCGCCAACATCGCGGGATTCCAATGCCCCAGCGATTCGTTTGCGAACGGCGGCAACAAGTTTATCGATACGGGTCGAATGGGTCCGAACCAATGGGGGCGCGGCAGTTATGCGGCATGCGGAATTGGACCGCAAACGTTCAATGGCGCGACAGCAGGCTCTGGAAACCAATCCTATGGACAGACGGGTCCCAACCAGCGCGGCGTGATGGGATGGAACGGCTGGGGCGGAATCAATTCCGTGAGCGATGGGACATCGAACACGGTCGCCTCCTGGGAGATTCGAGCGGGGATGGCGGCAACTGATCCGCGCGGCCTGTGGGCGAGCGGTCGAATTGGTGCCGGTTTCACCGCCAACTGCAACAACAACGGCGGCGGAACAGGCAGCGGCGATTGCTTTGGCATCAACGAAGGAACGCATCCGGACGGAGATGACATTCTGGGTTGCATTAGCGCTCCGGCACAAGGAATGGGATGCCACGGCAACGGCGACGGACAATCAGGGCCGAAAAGTCTGCACACCGGCGGCGTGCATGCCTTGATGTGTGATGGTTCCGTCCGATTTGTCAATCAGAACCTTGATGGCGGCACGATGGCCAAGATCACGGCCCAGGGAGACGGACAGGTGGTGGGAGACTTCTGAATCTGCGAAGCAACGACCGGTCGCCTGAATTGCCACAGTTTCCGAATTTGGAACCCGATCTCACCGATCGGGTTCTTTTTTTATTTCTGCAGCGATCGGCCAGGACGGGCGATTCTGCAGCAAAACAACACAGTCATTCCGTCTTAATGACGAGACAGAACGTCTTGTCGTTATTTGAGTTGCGGGAAGTCGATCTTTCACACAAAAATCTTCTGAAAAGAAGGAAAGTCGCTGTTTATCAGATGGCAATACCCGAAGAAATTCAGTAATTCTTCATATTGTCGCTTCTGTCGATATTCGTCTGATTCTTGCTTGATTTCCTCGCCTTCCCCTGATTGTCCGCGTTTTTCGAGTTCGGTTGGGCCATTTCATAGCGTGTTCTGTACGCGAAAAGTCTCGCGTTTGTTTGCCTTTTTCGTTTTTTCGGAGGTTCCATGAAGACACAGTCCCCTCACGGGCGACGCCAACGCGCATTTACTCTGATTGAGTTGCTCGTGGTCATCGCCATCATCGCCGTCCTGATTGCTTTATTGCTGCCAGCAGTGCAGCAAGCGCGTGAGTCCGCCCGCCGGACTCAGTGCAAGAACAATCTCAAGCAGATTGGCCTGGCACTTCACAACTACCATGACACGTACATCAGCTTCCCTGCCGCGATGTACTTCAGTAACTTTCCAAGTGGCGGATTGGCGGGCTATGGGCCATCCACGGGAGCCACACAGCACGGTCCCAACTGGCTGGTCGGCTTGCTGCCTTTCTTTGATCAGGCCCCTCTTTACAACCAAGTCAACTTCACGCAGTCGATGGGGTCGACTTTTAACGCCAACATCGTGCAAGCCAACATGTCGGCTTTGCGTTGTCCGACCGATTCGTTTTCTACGGCCGCGAACAAGTTTCAGGATACGGGCAACATGGGCCCGAACCTGTGGGCTCGTGGGAACTACGCAGCGTCTGGCTATGGACCAAATACATTCAACGGCGTTAACGGACCCGGAAACGTGTCGTACAGATCGCAGAATGTGAATATGCGTGGTGTCATGGGATGGAACGGCTGGGGTGGCATCAATGCCGTGTCAGATGGGACGTCGAACACAGTTGCGTCGTGGGAAATCCGGGCGGGGCTGACTGCGGGCGATATTCGCGGGACTTGGGCGAGCGGCCGTTGCGGTGCGGGGATGATCATGAACTGCAACAACAACGGTGGCGGAACTGGCAGCGGCGATTGCTATGGCATCAATTCGGGTAATAGCGGCGGCGATGACGTTCTCGGATGCTCGAATGATTTCAACCAGGGGATGGGTTGCTGGAACGGTGGCGACGGCCAATCGGGTCCCAAGAGCCTGCATACAGGCGGCGTCCATGCCCTGCTGTGTGATGGACCGGTCCGATTCATCAGCCAGAACCTTGACGGTGCGGTCATGGCAAAGCTGACTGCTCAAGCCGACGGCTTGTCGATCGGTGAATTCTAGTCGTCTACTGACTCTACTTGTTCTCAAAGGAGCTCGACCAAATGGTCGAGCTTCTTCTTTTGGTGACTCTTTGCAGTCGCTGGCACTTTTCCTGACCAATCTGAAAGTTCCAGAACCAGCGTCCAGCTTCAATGTCGAGTCACCTCGCGTTAATATTTGGTGGTGCGTTTCGATCTTCGAACGTCTGAATCCATTTCTCTTTCACTGAAGGCAGTCACACAACATGATCTCAAACCGCCTGTCAATTTCCGCTCTCGTTTTGTCCGCCGCGTTCATTGGTTGCGGCGGCGGAGCAGAGCCCAAGAAGATTCCGACGGTCACCACAGAACAAAAGGCTGAGCTCGATAAGCAACATGCCGAGATGAAATCCAAAACCGACGGCGGAACAACTGCGGCTCCGGCGAAGTAGCGGTTGCCCGCTTGCTGAAAGAAGCGCAGGTCGCCTGACGCTGCTGCTGAAATGCCAGATTGCCACCTCACAATGAGGTGGCATTTTCGCTGGTAGACACATCCTCGACGTGGCCGTGTCTGTCGCTGGATGGGCTTCCAGCCCGTCGCCTTGGTTCTGGTCATTTGCGTTGAGATTTCGTCTTCATGGCGCATCGTGCGCTGCCAAGAATGACGGGTTGGAAACACGTCCTACGAGACGAGTGTGACTCGAATGAACTGAGTCAGCGAGACTTCTCCGGGGGTTCCGGCGTCGGCCCTGCAGCTTCGCCTCGCAGTTTCTTCCAGCGTTCTTCGGCTTGTCGACCGTAGGGCGTATCGCCGAAACGAAACACCAATTCGCTGTACAGAGTTGTGGCCTGAGCGTGATCGCCAAACGAAGCGACCAGTTCCGCTGCGTCAAAGCAGGCTCGAGCCGCCAGGTAACGATCCGCATCGTAGACCAAGGGGAGCCACAGCAGCATCGCTGCCGCTCGTTCGGGCTGGTGCTGTCGGCGGAAGGTTTGCCCCAGCACAAAGTAGCCGCCGACTCGCAGCTCTTCGGGTAACTCGTCGATCGCGGCTTCCCAGCGGCCCAGTTCATTTGCGGTGGCCGCTCCGCCTAGTGACCGGACTCGCCACAACTGCATTTGAGCCAGTCGCTGAATCTTGATGTTCACATCGCGAGCCAGTTGTCGCAGGACCTTTTCGGCCTGATCGTTGAGTTCGCGATCAAACAGCAGGTGGCTGGCCCCGATCAATTGCGAGACTGGCGACTTGTCGGTCAACCAGTTCCGCGCGTCGACCTTCAGGCCCGCCTCTGACGCGGTATCACCCCAGGCCAGCGGAGCCAGGCCATAGTGAATCGTCTCGGGATCCGATTCGACGATCGACAGGAACAACGGCATCGCCGCGCGGTAGTTGCCATTCCACAATGCGCACCGAACCAGTTGGGCCAGGATCTCGCGACGCACCCACGCTCGGTCTTCTTCTTTCAAGGCCTGAGTCAATTCGACCTTGGCTTCAGTGGGCTTGCCGTTGGACAGCAGTTGCCGACCTTTCTCGTGATGAGCGGTATAGGCGGTCTGCACCTGAATGACGTCTTCGCGCGGGAAACGCTTCAGCCCTTCGCCTGTTTTCGTGCGTAGAATCACCTCGCGACCGGTGTAGTCGTCGACATAGCCGGAATAGGGCAAGCGGCTGCCCCCCGGTTGCTGAATGATCACGCGATCCTGACCGAAGCAGGTTGCGGTCGCGGCAACGAAGTATATGCAAAGTAGAAGGCACGCGGACTGTGCCGCGTTCCGCACACGGAGTGTGCTGTCGACACTGGAAGATGCGAGGACAAACCGAGAGGACTTGTTCGTGTCGATGAAGTCAAGTTGTTGATCGGTCCGCGTGCTGACGCAGCGCGGCTCACCTGAAGACGGTGGGTGGCCCTGGCGACGGCGTTGCGTTGCCAGTGTCTTGCCGAATTGCCAAGCCGCAGTAACCGCTTGGTGACGCGAGTTGTCACACAGGCTCTGCATGCAATTAGAGCGATTGCAGCAACGTGAAGACACTGGCAGCCCAAAGCGGCCGCCAGTGCCACCCAGAGTCCTCTCACGAAGATCGTTACCCACGTTAAGTGTCGCACAACGTAGACGGCCACGTCGAGGACTGCGAGTCCGTGGCACACCGCGCTCATGATTCAAGTGAGCAGACTCGCGCACGGTCATTTAGCCCTTGAATCGCGTTACATCGTGATAGCGGTACGATCCGCCGTTTTGATCGGCCAGCTTGCGCAGGAAGTTCCCGAGATTGGCACCCACGCCCAGTTCTGGCCCCTGTCCGAATTCGATGCTGTGAATCCGCACGCGACCACCATTGAGGATCCTGATTCGTTCCAGGTCCTTCGGCCACAACGGCGGCTCTAGTGCGTCCGTCAGAAAGAAGATCACGTCGGGATTCGACCGCAGCGCCATTTCCAGCGGAGGCAAGTGGTCGGTCCCGGACCCTGGCTGAATCCCCGAGATCTTCTGACGAGCGAGCGTCTTATTCAGATCGGTCGCCTTCGCCATCGTCGGCTTGGTCTCGTCGTGCAGCTTGATCAAGTGAGGTTTGTCGTCATAGAAGATGACCATGAACTGCTGTCGTTCATCGAGGGCCTGCAGGCTGGACATCAACGCCCCCTTGGCGACCTGCATGGCGTTGTGGCTGGTCATGCTGCCCGAAGCATCGATCACGAACACCACCTTCATCCCTTCGTCGCGAGCCCCCATGAACGCCGCGCCGGGAATTCCTCCGCCGTTGCCACCACCGCTGCCGTACGTCCCCTTGGCCGGTCGAACTCCTCCTTGCG
>CBIHQO010000469.1:0-5742 GCA_966211735.1 uncultured Schlesneria sp. | reverse complement strand
GGCAGGTTCACTTGCGAGAGGCGGGCGATTGCGTAGCTCTCACCAATGGAAAACAGCCCGCGCTGCCGCAGCTGATCGAAGTACATCGACAGTGAATCATCAACGGCCAGGCATGTCGATGGTCCACAACAGGCGATCAACAGGAACAGGCCAACGATGATGGATCGACAATGACTATGCATCGACACAGCTCATTCTGGACGGCATGCGAGGTCGCTAACGACCAACATGATTTCCCGATGAGTCTACCCAACGAGGAACTTGCTGTCTGCGGCAGTTCAGACGGGGTACTTACTGGCATCGAATGTCGGATCTTTTTTGACATCAATCAGACGCCAGCAATACCACGATGCCACGCTGCGATAGGGGGACCACAACTGGGCGATTTCGTGGCTCGTTCGTTTGTCAGGCAATTCCTTTAGCCCATAGAGTTCGCGAATGGATGAGCGAACGATCAAGTCGTCGTGTGGAAAAATGTCCAGGCGACCCAGCGAAAAGATCAAAAACATCTGGGCCGTCCAGCGACCGATTCCATGGACCTGGATCAAATGCTCAATCGCTGCCTCGTCGTTCATCCGCCCGATGCGATCTAAACGCAGGCGATTATCCAGTACCCGGGCAGACAGATCTCTCAGGTACGAAACCTTCTGTCCCGACAATCCAACCGCTCGCAATTGCTCATCGGTGACATTGGAAATCGCTTCAGCAGACAACTTATCGGGCAGCAATAATTGGTCTAGCCGCAGACGGATGGCTCGTGCCGCACTCGTGGAAATCTGCTGCGACAAGATGGAACGAACCAGCATACCGAACCGATTGCGATCCAGCTTCAAGGTGAATGGTCCGGCTTTTTCGATCAAGTCGTTCATGATCGAATCGACTTGGCGCAAATGAACCAGCGCTGCGTCAATGTGCTCTGACTTCAATGGCATTGTGAGCTTACTCAAAAGCGAACGTCGCGACGATCAGGTCATCGGAATGAATCTCGCCAGCAGCATCGCTGGAACAATGAGCGCCGCCGTCGCCAGCGCATGCGGGGTTCGATAAGCGGGGTCGACGATCTTCCAGAAAATCAGCGTGGCATCCAGCATCACGTACGAAAGCAGGAGCAACTTGATTGTCACTTGCACATTGAGCGGCGATGGATTCATCAGCGCGTTCAATGCTCGGCGGTTCAACGTGAACGCGATGATGGCCAGCATTCCCAGCGACAGATGGCTGTCACCCTGAGGCGGCCATGTCCAAACGGGCCAGGCGATCATTAAGGCGGCAAGCAGAACGATCCCCGCATTGAACAGAATCTGCGCCAGCACAAGCTGCCAGCGGCTACTTGTCTTGGCTTCGGTTCGCGCGAAAACGGTCACCCCCACAATATAGACGCCCAGTCCAATCGCGGCCCACAGTTGAGGTTGGCCAAGCAGCCCGGTGCCTACCCAATTCTGTTGGACGCTCGCTCCCAGTAGTACGTTCAGAAGTCGAGAAGTCCCCATTGCCAAAGGTCCCAGAGGAGTTCGTTTCAATAACCCATCATAGGCGAGAATCGCAATCACGATTAGTACGGCAACCTGCAGGCTGATCATGGTGACGGTCGCAGCTGCGATGAGTCCAATGGCCATCAACACGACCCCGAACGCAATCGCGGCAGTGACGGAAACACGACCGGACGGAATGGGGCGCCCCGGCCGCTCCTCCGCATCCTGCTTCCGATCAAACACATCATTAAAGACCATTCCGGACATGTACAAGCAACAGGACGCGATCAGCAGGCCAAAGAACTTCTGCGGGTCTTCCCAGCCCCTCGGCCCCACAATGTAGGCGTGAGTCAGCACATAGCCCAGAATGATGTCGGCCATCGCCGTGAAGACTGTGGGGAGACGAATCAACTGCAAGTAAGCAAGCATTCACAAATTCCTTCCAGGTTGGGCGAGTGATTATGTCCGCATCAACCCGGATCGTCGAGGACGGTACCAATTTCGATTCGGCCCGCGTAAAACAGAGTCAAAGTAGACAGCACACCCCGTGCTGAGGGTCTCTCTTCATCTACGTCAACCGTCTACTGCTGGCGCACGCGGCACACGGAGTGTGCCTTCTCCATTGCGAAGGCTAAACTGATGCGACTCCTCTTGTCGTTCACTGCAATACTCGCGGTCGCCTTCAGCGACGTGCAACCCGTTCAGGCCGGTTGGAAAGCCGGAATCGCCAAGTCGGTCATCACCCCGAAACAGCCAATGTGGATGGCGGGTTATGGCGGCCGCACGGGTCCGGCAGAGGGAACCGAGCATGATCTTTTTGTCCGAGTCTTAGCTCTGGAAGATGAGTCCGGGCACCGAGGAATCGTGCTCGCCAGCGACACGCTGGGCATTCCACAGAGGATGTATGACGAACTTGCGAAACAACTGAAGCAGAAATATGGCTTGGATCGCTCGCAGTTTGTCCTGCATGCTTCGCATACTCATTGCGGCCCGGTATTGCAGAATGCTCTCTACGATGCCTACCCCTTGGATGCTGCGCAGATTGAGCTGATCGACAAGTACTCGGATTGGCTGACAACTGAAATCGTCACGACGATCGGCCTCGCCATCCAGGACTTGAAACCCGCCACACTTTCTCGCGGACAGGGGACGGCCGATTTCGCGGTGAATCGCCGTACCAATCGCGAGCCCGATGTTCCGATGCTGCGTGAACAGAATCTGTTATTCGGTCCCGTAGATCACACGGTTCCCGTCCTGGCAGTTCATGGAACCGACGGAACTTTGCGAGCGGTTGTCTTCGCCTATGCCTGCCACAACACCACCCTGAGTTATATGAAGTGGTGTGGCGACTACGCTGGATTCGCACAACTCAATCTGGAATCGAGTCACCCGGGAGCAGTTGCCCTGTTTTGCATGGGATGCGGTGCCGATCAAAATCCGCTGCCGCGACGCACGGTGGAACTCGCCGAAGCCTACGGCAAGCGACTCGCGTCATCCGTGGAATCCGTCCTCTCGGATCAAATGGAGCCGGTCAAACCGTCTTTAAAAACGACGCACGAATTCGTCTCGCTGCGAATGCAAGAGCTGCCAGACACCGCGGAATTGCAGACGATTGCGAAGGGGGCACCCGACTATCGCCAGCGCTGGGCCGCGCGAATGTTGAAGAGAACCTCCAAGTCAACCGGACCGGAGGAATACCGATACCCGGTTACGGTCTGGAAGCTGGGAACGGACCAAATCTGGGTCACACTGGGCGGTGAGGTCGTTGTTGACTATTCTCTGCGTCTGAAAAGCGAATTCGGCGAGCGTGCCTGGATTACCGCCTACTCGAATGATGTGATGGCGTACATTCCTTCGTTGCGAGTCCTTCGAGAAGGTGGCTACGAGGGGCAGAGTTCGATGATGGTTTATGGGCTTCCCACCGAACGTTGGTCAGAAGAGATCGAAGAACGAATTGTGGCGACCGTGGGAAAATGTGTCAGGCGAATTCAGGCCGACCAGTGATTCATGGGGCGAACGAATAGAGGCAAGGACGAGAATTCATGCGGCCGGTAAAATCTTGCGGGGTCATCGTATTCAGGCGGCAACCCGAAATCTCGTTCCTGTTGATGAAGCACTCGCACCGGTTCGATTTACCCAAAGGACATATCGAAGCTGGCGAAACAGAGATCGAATGCGCACTGCGTGAGATGTGGGAAGAGACCGGCATTCCCACCAACGAAGTCGCCCTCGATTCAGAATTTCGCTACGAGGAAGTCTACTATCCGATCGAGCCGCGGTTCGGATCTGAACGCGTCGAAAAGACGCTGGTCATCTTCCTGGGATGGGTCGACAAGGTCGACGAGATTGTCGTCACCGAGCACGGCGGGCACGAATGGCGTGCCTGGAATCCACCCCACCACATTCAGAAATTCACCATCAATCCGCTGCTCGCAGCCGTGCAGACGCACTTCGCCAGCCATCCACCGGTCTGAATTCCGCTCCTTACTGGCGTTGATCCAGCGCGGGGAATGGAAACTCGGCAGATGGAATGTGCTGCTCTCGCATAACCTGATTCATCTTGGCGACGATGTCGGGGTGTTTCGACGCGACATTGGTTGTTTCGGAGATGTCATCCTTCAGATTGTAGAGTTCTATCCTCCAGGGGCGTGCGGGACGCTGACCCTGTGAAATCAATTCCTGAACAACACCTTTCCAATCACCCATTCGGAGCGACACTTGACCTCCGTAGCCTGGAAACTCGCGGTAGAGATAGGGGCGTTCGGGCTGATGCTGCCCCATCAGTGTCGGTACAAAGCTGATCCCGTCAAGATTGGCGGGCGTTGCAGCTTTCGCCCCAATCAGTTCGAGCAGCGTCGGGATCCAGTCCTCAAACCCGGTTACGCGATCGCTGGTTGTTCCGACGGGAACATGTCCCTTCCAGCGCACGACGGTCGGCTCGCGAAATCCGCCTTCGTACAGCGATCCTTTGCGTCCCCGCAAGGGGCCGGCGGATTCAAAGAACTCGCAATCGGTGCCACCCAGTTTGTCGTACAGCGGCCCGTTGTCGGAACTGAAGATGTAGATTGTGTCGTCGTCCAGTCCCAATTCACCGATCTGCGACACGATCTTTCCGACATGCTGATCCATGCGAGTCACCATCGCTGCGTAGGTCGCTCGTGGTGTTCGATTGGGAAGGTATCCGCGTCCACCGACATAAGGGGGATCGTCAGAAAAAGCGTTGGTATATTCCTCCATGGCGTCGTCGGGAGCCTGGAGGGCGAGATGTGGAATCGTCGTCGGAACAAACAGGAAGAACGGGCGATCGCGGTTCTCGCGCACAAACTTCAACGCTTGCTCGGTGATGATGTCGGCCGAGTAAATCTGACCTGAGAATTTAGCGTAAGACTCGGGTAAGTTCGCATCGACGTTCTCTGCCAGCTTTGGCTGGTGAGCCGAGAATGCCGGGTTGTTCAGGGGGAAACGAGTCTCATTATCCCACAAGGAAGTCGGATAAAAATTATGAGCCACCGCCTGGCAATTGTATCCGAAAAATCGGTTGATCCCCTGTTGAAGCGGCCGACCAACCGACTCCGGCCCGCCCAAGCCCCATTTGCCGAACGCGCCCGTGACATACCCTTGCTGTTGAAGCAACTTGCCCAACGTGATTGTGTCTGCCGGAATGGGAAATTGTCCTTCCGGTTTCGTTTCGCGATTGTTGCGGATGAAAGCGTGGCCGGGATGAAGTCCGGTCATCAGCACACATCGGGATGGTGCGCAAACGGCATTTCCCGAGTAGTGCTGCGTCAGACGCATCCCCTCAGCGGCGAGTCGATCGATATTCGGCGTGCGAATCTTTTTCTGTCCGAAGCATCCCAAATCTCCGTACCCCAGATCGTCAGCCAACACAAAAACGATGTTGGGCCGCACCTGTTCCCGACTGCGATCGGCTGCGATCATGGGGACAAAGCTAGCGATCCAAAAGCACCAGGCGAAGCCACCCCGGATCAGCAACGCGGGTTTCGACAGCGTCTTCATGGCTCGCATTCCACTGCTTGATCAGATTGCTTTGGCGACTAGCCGGCCATGACCGAATCGCCGACGGTCCACTTGGCTCCGTCGCGGATGACTCGCCGATACAGTGTGTCTCGCTCCACCGGGACTCGTCCGGCCTCGCGGATCAGACGGTTGATGTGATCCACGGTGAGACCTTCAGGCGTCTTGGCCCCGGCGTCGTGATAGATGATTTCATGAACCACCGTGCCGTCGAGATCGTCAGCCCCAAAGCCAA
>CBIHQO010000468.1:0-5745 GCA_966211735.1 uncultured Schlesneria sp. | reverse complement strand
CATGCTGCCAATCACTTCGAGATCACCAAAGACAACCATGGAATCGATCTGAATTGGAGCCGTCACGGCAGCGTAAGTTTTGAAATCAACACACCCTCCATCCATGAAGAATTTTGCTTCTCAGACTGTTTCAGCCTCAATTTGCATTGGCAACCGGGTGTTGGATTCAGCTTCAGCGAACACCTGGCTTTCAATTCTCATTTTGATTTGCAGATTGGTCACTTCAATTGGGAGCGCCATCCCAGTCACCATCACAACCACCATCACAACCACCATCACAGTGGCGGATGTCATCAGCCGCCAGACCCGCCACTTCCAAGCGCCGTTCCCGAGCCAACCAGCCTGGCTTTGTTGGGGTTTGGTGGTCTTGGATTGATCGCCGCACTTGGCAAGCGTCGCCACACCAATGCGATGAACAACTAATGCAACTGGCTATATAGATGTTGCTGGTGTGAAATAGTTTGGGGCGTCATTTGTGCAGAATGCTTCAGGTCGCGATCGCCGCAGACTGGATGGCGATGCAACGCTGATTGGCGACCACCCATGACGGGCCGCTGCCTGTACGGTTCATTTCACAGGGAGCGTTGCTCGACGGAGATCAATGGACCGACGTGAACTCATTGGAATTCAACAGCGCCCAGAACAGATCCTGATAACCTTCGGCTTCGGCCACCTGTCGGTTAGTACCGCGAGCGGACAACTGCGCTGCGTCCTGACGGACCAGCTTACGCAAGTTCGTCAATTCGGTCGCGGTGGGATAACGGGACAAGGCCGCAAGACACAGCTCGCGAATCTTCTCTTTGTCATCCACACGCTTGCGAACAATCTCACCCAGATAAGTTCCGGCTGTCGTCTCCAAAGCTTTCTCAGCCAGATTGCCGTTCATCAAAGTCAGCGCCTGGACAAGATTTCCATCCAGTTCCATTGCCTCTTCGTTTTCATCTGTGCGGTAATCGACCACGAATTGCTTCAACCATCGCTGACGTTGCGATTCCGCCTGCTCCCAATCGACGCCACCCGCCTGGTGTGCTTTTGTCGCAATCACGAATGAATCGTAGACTTGCTCAGGCGTCATCGACTTTACGTACATGCGACTGAAAACCGGCAGCTGTCCTTCGATGGGGTCGTCACTGCGATTGTCCGCACCGTATCGACTCGTCAATTGATAAGGCTCGGCGGCACACATCCAACGGACCAATTGTTTGGTGTCGTATCCGCTGCGAACAAATTGCCGCGACAGCATATCCAGCAATTCGGGATGGCTGGCCGGACTATGCGGGCCAAGATCATCCGGTGAGAGTGTGAATCCGCGACCGAAGAGATGCTCCCACAAGCGATTAACGAAGGCCGTGGCCAACTGCGGCTGATCACCTTCCGTCATCAATCGGGCCAGCGTGGCACGTCTGTTCGTTTCCGGGCTGGGGTCAACGACCTGGCCATGGAATTGAGGAAACGCAACTCGCATCACACCGTTTTGAGTTTCATAGTAAATCGGGCCGCCCGCCGTATCTGTCACTAGTTCGGTATACGAATACCGTGTCTGTCCCGTCTTCGGGTCGACTGCTTGTCGAGGGACGCTGGCCGTCTGACTGAAAAAGCTGTGCAACTCCCAGAAGGCTGATTGCTGCGACTTGCTGAACGGATTGTTGTGGCATTGGTTGCACTGCAACTGCTCACCCAGGAACACTCGCGCAGTGACAGCGGTTGCCGGCAGCGCATCATTATTTAAATGAGCGATCAAGAAGTTCGTTGCGCCATTGTCGACGTTGCTCCCTTCGGCAGCGACCAGATCGTAGACGATCTGGTTCCACGGACGATTCGAGGCAAATGACATCCGCAGAAACTTCTGCAGTGCGGGCCGATTGACTTGTGCTTCCGAGCGACGACCAATCAAGAGATTGGTCCAAATCGTCGTCATATTGCGAGCGAACTCAGTGCTATCCAGCAACTGATCGACCATCTCGGTCCGCTTATTCGGCCGCTTGCTGGAGAGGAACAGTTCCGCTTCGTCGACGGTGGGAATGCGACCATGCAGATCGAGCGAGATGCGTCGAAACCATTCGGCGTCATCCGCCACCGCAGATGGTCGAACGCCAGCAACTTCCCATCCCTGATGAATGTTCGTGTTGATTGCCGCGACAACTTCCTGTGGATCCAAAACCTCACGCTGCGATTCGGGCGGAGGGGGAACGACCTCGTTCACCTTCGACGGGCCGGTCGATTCACGAGCTGCGATAGGATTGCTCGTATTTGAAGTGCCGTTATTCGCCAGTTCGACGGGCGGCCCAACCTGTCGATGAGGAGGCGGCACGATTGGATCAACCGGCCTGGCTGATGAGTCCCCTGGTGGCACATGTTGTACAACGTTGTCGGCAGGTTTGTTCGGAAGCTGCGACCACCCGATTGCCAACACGACGAAGGCACAAGCTGCCGTCGCAAAGATGGTTGCCATTCTTGATGCCGACGTTCGTTGCTTTGTCGAAGCGACAGGAACGACTGCGGCTGGCGCAGCGACCGCTGTAGCGAATCCGGCCCAGACGGGGATTTCTTCAGATGACAACGCTTCCGCGGAGCCGACGCCGCCAGCATCCCAGAGCAGCGAACCGTGCAAATCCAGATAGCTGACGTAGTACCAGCGAGCTGCTGGAGAAGTCAGAACGAGCGATTCCAGGCGCGAGACATCTTCGCTGGCCAAACGATCTTCGCACAGCGCCTCCAACAGCGGAGTCATTTCTGCGATGATAGTCTCGTCGGGCCTCACGGCGTTCCTCCTGGCATCAAGCGGCGTTGAATACATTCCATCAACGCGCGGCGAATCCGTCCCAATGATTGGTACACCGAATTCGCGGGTCGACCAATCTGCTCGGCCAGGTGCTTTCCCTTTTCACCCGGCGCATATCTCTGCTGAATCAATTCGCGATCGCGCGGCCGCAGCTTCTGAATGCACTCGATCAGTGCATTCCGTCGCTCTTCCAGTTCATCGGATCGCTCCAGAGCTTCTTTTGAAACTGTCTCCAGGAACTCAACGCTGAACTGCATCCGATCGCGCTTTTTTCGACTGCGATACTTCATCACTTCAAAGTTAGCGATCTGGCTGACCCATGCCAGGAAGTTGGTTCCCGGCCGAAACTGGGAAAACTTGCTCCAGATGACAACGTTCGTTTCCTGCTGAACTTCTTCCGCTTCAATCGGGTTGGGGATCTGTGACAAAATGAAGAGAAACAATCGCCGCTGATGGTGCGTAAATAGCTGCACGAATTCGGCGCTAGGGGCCGACGGGTGCTGACCGGCGCTGGCTTCAATCTCATTCACGCCACTGATTCCATCGATTCAGTGAAGTTTCTTGTCTCGATAAAAAATGAGGGGCTGTTTGAGCAGCCCCCCATTTTCTACTACACGCCGGCCCGAATCTGAGGGTATTAGCCAATCAATTCTTTGATCGCCGTGCCACCGTTGGCGATCTTCATTGGACGACCACGCTTCGAGGTATGGACCGTATCGAGCGGAATCCCCAACGCATGAGCGACGGTCGCCCAAATGTCGCCCGGCTGGTAAGACTTGTCGCTGGAGACCGAAGTACCGTCCTTGTCGGTTTCACCGACCGCGATACCACCCTTCAGTCCACCGCCACCGATCATCACCGACCAGCTTGCTGCCCAGTGATCGCGACCCACGTCCTGATTGATGCGTGGCGTACGAGCGAACTCGCCCATCCACACCAGAACCGTGTCGTCCAGCATCCCACGCTGCTTCAGGTCGGCGGTCAAACCGGCGATCCCTGCGTCCAACTGTGGCAGGCGTTGAGTCTTCAGCGTCTGGAACACGTTGGCATGCAAGTCCCAACCGCCGAAATCGACTTCGACGAATGGGACGCCCGATTCAACCAGACGACGAGCCATCAACAGGCTGCGACCGAACTGATTACCACCACCCATGCCCATCGCACCAGCGACTGGGGTTGGGCTGTACATATCGAGAATCTCTTTCTTCTCGTCGTTGACCTTGAACGCGGCCATCTGCTTCGAAGTCATCAGATTGACGGCCTTCTGGTAGATGTCCTTATGAGCCTGGCCCGATTCACCACGCTGTGAGTTAATAAAGTTGTCTTCGACAACACCCAGCATGCTGAGACGTTGATTCAGGCGATCGGGGCCCAAGTCGCCCATGCTGGCGTTGCGGATGCTGCCGCTGTTGTCGACGAGGAATGGAGCGTGAGCCATGCCCATGAATCCAGGGCTGCTACCGCCGCCACCGATCGAAACGAACGCGGGGATTTCCAGTTCCTTGCGCTTCGTTCCCAATTCATAGCTGACGACCGAACCGAACGCCGGATGAACGACAGTTGGGTTTGGAACGTAAGCGGTGTGCATGTAATAGCGACCACGACCGTGATCGGCTTCGCGGGTACTCATCGCACGCACGACGGACAGATTGTCCATGACCTGAGCGGTCTTGGGCATGTGTTCGCTGATCTGCAGATCGCCCTTGGTCGAGATGGGCTGGAATTCCCCACCGTTCTTGGAACCAGGCTTGAGGTCCCAGATATCGATGGACGGAGGACCACCACTCATCCACATCAGGATGCACGACTTCTGGCGTTTCTTCAACTCTGCTGCGTTGGCCCGCACATGAGCGATAAAATCAAGAGCGGGGAGAGTGGCAGCACCCGCCGCCATGTGCCGCATGAAGTGTCGTCGGGACATGCCATCTGGCGTCGGAAATTGCATGTGAATCACTCCTAATCGTTGTGAAGAACTCGGTAACTTGAATTCAAAACCAGGGAAAATCGATCGTCATTCGACGATCAGTGGTTAAAGATGAACTCATTCGAGTTCAACAGAGCCCAGAACAAATCCTGGTAGATCGCCAGCGGGTCACGACTCGACTTCAGGTACTTCGTAGCGGCAGCCATTTCCGGCCGGGTTGGCTGACGACCGAGCGAGGTCATGTATAGACGAGAGATCTTTTGAGCTTCGTTGCCGCGACCTGCCAGCACATCACCCAGATGGCTTCCGGCCTTAACGCTGACAGCGTCTTGAACCAGTTCGCCGTTCATCATCATCAGTGCTTGCGGAATTGTACCGTCGAACGAATTCGACTCTTCGCCGTCGTCCGTCCCGAAAGCTCGCACGAACTGCTGCAGCCATTCCTGACGTTGCTTCTCTGACTGTTCCCAACCCGAACGGCCTGACTTGTGAGCGTTTGTGGCGACGATCAACGAATCATACAACTGTTCGGCCGTCATCGACTTCACATAGACATGCGAGAACAAGGCGGCTTCACCAGCAGCAGGGTTATCGCGTTCGTTCTTCTTCGTGCCGCGACTGGTCAGGTTGTATGCTTCGCTGTTGGCGATCCAACGCATCAATTGCTTGCAGTCATAACCACTCTTCACGAACTCTTCGGCCAAACGGTCCAGCAGAGCGGGATGTGTCGACGGATTGTGTGGACCAAGATCGTCGACGGGACGGGTAAACCCGTAGCCGAAGAACTGGCTCCAAGTTCTGTTGACCATCGCCATCGCGATCATCGGCTTTTCGCCAGTGACCATCAACTTGGCCAACTCTTTGCGGCGATCCGTTGATTCACCAGGATCGACTTCCGAACCGAAATAAATCGGGTAGGCAACCTGCATCAAACCGTTGCGTTTTTCGAAGTAGACGGGACCCGAGAAACCGCGTTCGACGATTTCCGAATAATCATCCACCATCCGACCCGTCTTGGAGTCGAACTTGCGATGATCGA
>CBIHQO010000467.1:0-5756 GCA_966211735.1 uncultured Schlesneria sp. | reverse complement strand
CTATGGCTGCCAGTGGTCGCCGTTCATTCAAACAAGACCGCGGGGAGCATATCATTCGGGGATGATTGCTCAATTTGCATTGATGTTGATTCTGGGGATGAGCCTGATGTGGGCGCTGATGCCGCGATCACAGGTGACCGCGGGGTTCTTTCGCATCCAGATGATGGTCGCGATGGGACTGGGGGTCCTGGCGATGCTGACGTTGGGGCAACTGACGTCGTCGACTGGCCAACAGACGTCGGATCAATGGATCCTGGCCGCTCGAATCACGACAGGTGTGGTCGCGGTCTGCGGTTATGTCGGGTCCGTGCTGTGGATGCTGGACAAACGGCGAGCGGGAACAGCCTGCGTCTTCGTGATTTTGATCGCCAGTTTCTGCAGCCTGGTGCTGTCTCGCGGTGGATTTGAGTCTGGAGCGTTGGTGCTGGTTTCTCAAGTAGCAACAGCGGCCGTGCTTGGCGGAGCCGTCACGGGAATGCTGCTGGGCCACTGGTACTTGACCGCCCCGACGATGTCGATTGATCCCTTGAAACGACTCAGCCTGTTGTTCGGAATCGCTGTCATCTTGCGACTGCTGGTCTCTGCGGCGGGCTGGCTGCTGGCGGGATCGAGCCTGACGGGCGGCACGGTTTGGACGTGGTTTGCACTGCGATGGCTGGCCGGGATCATTGCGCCACTAGCGATCTCGGTGATGGCTCTGCAAATCCTGAGATATCGGAATACCCAGGCGGCGACCGGGGTCTTGTTCGCGGGCGTCATCCTGACTTTTATCGGCGAAATGTCCGCGGCATTGCTGTATTACGAACTGCACGTTCCTCTTTAATTCGATCCTATTCCACACGCGAACCAGAAGCGTCTGTTATTCCATGCAAATCACGTACGACTGCCCCAAGTGCCTGCAGCCCGAACGCAACGAAGTGACTGCCGCCAGCCAGGCCATCATGTGCCCCGATTGCCAGTGGACCCGTCCGATTGGCGAAGGGGATCTGCAGGGCGAACTGCCGACCAAATGCCTGGCCTGCGGTTGCCAGGATCTCTGGCGACAGAAGGACTTCTCACAGACCTTGGGCGTGGCGATTGTGGCTTTGGGAGTCGTCCTCAGCACCGTGGCGATGGCCTACATGCAGCCGGAGCTATCGCTGGGCATTTTGATGGTGTTCGCACTAGCCGACATGATCTTGTACGTCGTCATGCGTGATTGCCTGGTTTGCTATCGCTGCCATGCCAGATTCCGTCGCATCCCGAACCTGGAGCAGGTGGGGACGTTCGACCTTGAGGTGAATGAACGTTATCGTCAGGAAGCAATTCGGCTCAAACAAGCAGAACAATCCGTCGCTCCGCGGTAGGACCGTCGCTTTGTGACGTTCGTCGATCTTCGTTGACCCTTCATCTCATCAGAATGACCCATGGACGCCCGGCAGACGAGACTCGTCGAAGACTTGGCAGGAGTGTTCCGGGGTGAACTCGCGTGCGATCAGATTTCCACGTCGCTCTTTGCGACCGATGGCAGCCTGCATCAGATCACGCCGATGGCCGTTGCCTGCCCGCTGGATAGCGACGACCTGGCAACATTGGTCACGTACGCGGCCGAGCAAAACCTGCCATTGGTCGCACGTGGAGCGGGAACCAGCGTGGGAGGAGAGGCGCTAGGAAGCGGGATCGTCGTCGATTTCGCGCGGCACATGAATGCGATTGAGCACGTCAACGACCAGACAGTGCGGGTCCAACCCGGCGTGGTCCACAGCGTCCTGAATCGGGCCCTGGCAAAAACGGGTCGCTGCTTCGCACCCGATCCGTCGAATTCGGCGACGACGACAATCGGCAGTATGCTGGCCTTGGATGCCGCTGGATCACACTCGATCCGCATTGGCTCAACCCGCGACCACGTGATCAGCATTGATGCGATGCTCGCCAGCAATGCCAGATTCACCGCCGAATTGGAACCGCTGAATCAACACGCCGCCGACGGGCCCAATGGATCATCGGAGAAGCGAGAGATCGTCAGTCGGCTGGCAACCCTGCTGGCGGACCATGCCGAACTGATTGGCGAGAAGCAGCCAGCCACCCTGCCACGAAACCGGGCCGGCTATTTTTTGAGAGGCGTGCTGACACCAACGCATTTGAATCTGGCAAAGCTGCTTGTCGGGTCTGAAGGAACGCTGGCTCTCTTCACATCAGCCACACTCCGAGTCACCGCTTTGCCGGCACATCGAGGGGCGATGTTGATTTCGTTCGGATCGCTGGAAGGAGCCGTCCAGGCGGTCACTAACATTGCGGTGGACCGCCCCAGCGCTTGCGACCTGCTGGATCGGCGACTTCTGACGCTGGCTCGCGAGACTGACACCCGGTTCGAGCGGCTATTGCCGGCGAATGCCGAAGCAGCGATTCTGGTGGAACACGTCGGCTTCAGCGAAAACGAAGTGGCAGGCAAGCTGACCAGTCTGGCCAAGCGCCTTGGAGAACTCACCGATTCGGGTGCGACGGCGTTCGTGGCGCGCACGCTGGAAGAGTTGGACTTTCTCTGGTCGCTGCCGCTGCGTGTGGTCCCATTACTCAATGGGGTGCGAACTCCCTCCAGCAGTCCGTTGCCATTCGTCGAAGATATTTCCGTCCCTCCCGAAGCATTAGAAGAATTCGTCGTCCGGATGCGGCGGATCCTGCAACGGCACGAGGTGACAGCGTCGCTCTATTCGCATGCGGCGGTGGGCCAATTGCATATTCGCCCGTTTCTGCCACAACCAACATTGCATGACGGCCCGCGACTGGAAGCCTTGGCCCGTGATCTTTATCACGCGGCCCTGTCGTTGGGAGGATCAATCAGCGGCGAACATGGGTTGGGGTTGTCGCGAACCGCTTTTTTGCGGTCGCAATACGGCGAACTGTATCGGGTCTTTCAACAGGTCAAGCATCTGTTTGATCCGCAACATCTGCTGAATCCCGGCAAGGTGCTGTCCGATGATCCGCATCTGACCGTGCATCATCTTCGTCCAGTCCCCATGATCGAAGTCGGCCCTGCGTCCAACGGAACACCTGCACCACAGCTCTACGACTTACAGTCCAACTGGACGGCCGTCGAAATGAGTGGCGAAGCGGCGTCATGCCATGGCTGCGGAGCGTGCCGTACTCAAGAACCCGAAACACGAATGTGTCCGTTCTTCCGAGTCGCCCCGGCAGAAAGTCGATCGCCACGTGCGAAGGCCAATGCTATTCGCGCGGTGTTTGATGGCCGGGTTCCAACTCATGATCTGGCGTCCGCTGAAATGCGGCAGGTGGCTGACCTTTGCTTCAACTGTAAACAGTGCGAAGACGAGTGTCCGAATCACGTCGACATCCCGCGACTCATGATCGAGACGAAAGCCCAGTACCTCGCCAGCAATGGGCCACGGACATCGGAGTGGTTTCTCTCTCGAATTCACTCATGGGGCAATTTCCTCTGCGGAATCTCGTGGCTGGTGAATCCAATCCTTGGCAATTCATTCACGCGATGGGTCCTGGAACGCACCTTCGGTGTCGCCGCCGAGCGTCGCCTGCCTCCCCTGGCTCGGCGTCCATTCTTGCGGACAGCTCGCCGCGAATGGACCGCACCGCCAGCATCCGTGCGAAACGGGCAGCCAGTGGTCTACTTCGTTGATCACTTTGCGAACTTTCATGACCCGGAGCTGGCGACGGCTTTTGTGCGGATCCTGGAATTCAACGGTCAACAGGTCCACGTGCCGACTCGACAATTGCCGTCGGGAATGGCGCTCATTTCGATGGGTGATTTGGATTCGGCTCGCGCGATCGCGGAAACGAACATTCGAGTTCTTGCCGATTTCGCTCGCGAAGGGAGCCCGATCGTCTGTACCGAACCAGCCGCTGCGGTTTGTCTGAAGTATGAGTACCCCAAGCTGGTCAACCATCCCGATGCGGCCGTGGTCGCCGATGCTGTTGTGGAAGCCGGAGCCTTCTTGATGGGGCTTCGACGCAATGGCCAACTTCGAACCGAATTCAACAAACTACCGCTCACTGCAACCTATCACACACCCTGCCATCTCAAGTCGCTGGGGCCGTCCACGCCTTTGGCAGATCTCTGTAGTTTGATCCCTTCGTTCACCACCCTTCGGCCCGAGGATGGCTGCTCAGGCCTGGCAGGAACGTTTGGATTGACCCGGGAACATTTTCAAGAATCTCTCGAGATCGGTCGCGATCTGATCGAACGGATGCGGGCGGACGACCATCAACTGGGACTGACCGAATGCAGTAGCTGTCGCATGCAGATGGAACAGCGAACTCCGACGCCGACCTTACATCCTCTCAAGGTGCTGGCCCTCGCGTACGGCTTGATGCCAGAGATCCAACGTCGGCTGAGACCGAATACTCGCCGGCGAACAACGACGTAGTCGGGTAGTGCACCCCCGAAGTGCGCCGCCGCAGAAACTGCCGCGCCTCGTTACAGGTTGCCCAGTCTTCCTGACCGATACCGAGTGATCCGCGCCACTCAGATTCGGTACAGGCGGCTGCTCAAAATGACGATTTTGCGGACTGGAGCGGTCATGTCGGCTGTCTCCACGAGTCCACGGTTACCTCCAGATTGCGCGACGCTCCGCCATTCGGGAAAGGATGTCCTGGCATGGCTGCCCGAGTCCGACTGATCCTGACACTGCACAATCATCAACCCATCGGCAATTTTGATGGGGTCTTCGAGAATGCGTACCGCGACAGCTACTCGCCATTCTTGGATGTCCTGGAAGAATTTCCCGAGTTGCCAGTGGTGCTGCATATCTCCGGCAGCCTGCTCGACTGGCTGGCCGAAAGGCATCCGGAATATGTCGCCCGCGTGAAGAAGCTTGTCCAGCGCGGCCAGGTCGAGATATTGGGCGGACCGTACTACGAGTCGATCCTGGCCTGCATTCCGCGTCGCGACCGCCTGGGCCAGATTCGGGCCTACAAGCAGCACCTGGAACAGCTCTTTGAGACTCAGGTTCGCGGCATGTGGGTTCCGGAACGAGTCTGGGAGCAGGCGTTTGCCGGTGATATCGCTGAAGCAGGGATGGAATACACGCTGCTGGACGATTCACACTTTCGCAATGCCGGGATGAACGACGACGAACTCTATAGCTATCAGCTCACGGAAGAAGATGGTCGCCTGCTGAAGGTCTTTGCCGGCGGAGAACGCCTGCGGTACCTGATCCCATATCGTGATCCGCAGGAAACGATCAACTACTGCCGCGAGATTGCAGAGCGATTCTCGAACGCCGTGCTGGTCTTTGGCGATGACGGCGAGAAATTCGGCGTCTGGCCAGGATCGAAAGATCTCGTCTTCCGCGATCAATGGTTGCGTCGGTTCTTTACGGCCTTGCGCGACAATCGCGATTGGCTGCAGGTGACGACGATGGCCGAGACCGTCGATCATGTCTCGCCCGGTGGTCGCGTCTACCTGCCGGACGCCAGCTATCGAGAGATGACCGAATGGGCCCTGCCGACGGAAAAGCAGGGGCATTTCCGTCACCTGATTCGCGAGCAAGAGCAACGTCACGACTGGCATCGCTTCAAGCAGTTCGTCCGCGCTGGCTTCTGGAGAAACTTCCTGGTGAAGTACCCGGAAGCAAACGAGATGTATTCGCGGATGCTGCAAGTCAGCCGAAGGGTCGAAGAGGCCGCGGCCTCGACCGACGATCCGGAATCGATACGCTTGATCGAAGCTGCTCGAGTCGAACTGTATCAGGCTCAGTGCAACTGTCCGTATTGGCACGGTGCCTTCGGGGGCCTATACCTGC
>CBIHQO010000466.1:0-5760 GCA_966211735.1 uncultured Schlesneria sp. | reverse complement strand
GCTGGATATCCAGGAAAGCCATCTGGATGTTCACTATCGATCGCGCAACGCGGATCTGGTGGAGTTCAGCAATCGACAATTCTATGGATCTCGCCTGCAGGCTATTCCCGGGCATCCACGCAATCGCATTCGTTTCGCCCCCATTTCGCTGTATCACGTTGCTGGAGTTTACGAAGAGCGAGCGAATGCAGCCGAGGCAGCTCAAGTCGTCACAATCGTGGCCGACCTGTTGCGACGATCGGAGCCGCCGTCGATCGGAATCGCGTGCTTCAACTTAACGCAGCGCGATCAGATCCTGGAAGCTCTCGCTGAATTTGCGGCCGAAGATCCTGACTTCGCGGAACGACTCGGTGCAGCCCGAAATCGAGTCGGGACCGGTGCCTTTGAAGGGTTGTTCGTCAAGAACCTGGAGAATGTTCAAGGTGATGAACGAGATCACATGATCATCAGCACCACTTACGGCCCAGACAGACAGGGCCGCTTTTATCGTCGATTCGGTCCGCTGGGCCAAGCCGGTGGAGGGCGACGACTGAACGTGCTGGTGACTCGGGCGCGCGACGAAGTTCACTTAGTAACCTCGATTCCTGCCGAACTCTATCGCAACCTGCCCTCGATTCCGGAAGGACAACACCCTGGTGGCGGGTGGCTGCTATTCGCGTATCTGGCGTATGCAGAACGCTTGTCCGATGCTTATCGCCAATGGCGATCAGACGATCCCGGCCAGATCAATCCGCGGACAGCAGAAGTTAATGAAAGCTCATCGAAAGCGTCATCGCAATTTGCCAGCCAACTCGCGCAGGTGATGGCCGCGCGTCATGGCATCGGCAGCGATACTCATTGGGGCAATGATGGATTTTGCGTCGATGTGGCATTCCATCATCCGCAATTTCCGGAGGATCGAACGCTCGGGCTGGTGTGCGATGGGACGCGGTTTGCGAATACCGATGATCCGGTCACCTGGGATGTGTTCCGCACAGCAGTTCTAGAAGAGCAGGGTTGGCAACTGCTTCGCTGTTGGACTCCGCAGTTCTTTCGCGATCCGGAAGGGCATCTACGCAAATATGTTACGGAAGCGACGCGAATTGCCGACAGCGATCCAGATCCCGAAGCGATTCCGGTCGTTCCGGCCCCGTGAAGATCGGCATCAATCGCTTTCGTCGGGCATGTTAATGTTCACGACGATTCCTCGGTTACCCCGGTGAGTCGTGTCCAAACTGGAAGGAATTCCATGGCTACTGTGAACGATCGCTCTTGCGACGTTGAAGTCTTTTTCGACGGTGGTTGCCCGTTATGTGTCCGAGAAATCGGCCTGCTGCGAAGATGGGATCGCCGTGGCAGGATCAAGTTTACAGACATTCACGAGGCGTCGTTTATCGCGGCGGACGTTGGCAAATCGCAGGACGAATTGATGGCGCAGATGCACGGCAGACTGCCCGACGGAACTTGGATCACCGGAGTCGAAGTCTTTCGGCGCCTGTATTCCGCCGTGGGGCTCGGACCGCTCGTTTGGATCAGTCGCTGGCCGGTGATCTCGCAACTCTTAGGAGTGGGCTACAGGATCTTTGCGAAGAATCGACTCTGGCTGACGGGACGTTGTGAATCCGGTACCTGTTCACTTCCGCCCAGCAAGACAACGAAATAGCGGTGTGCAGAATCACTAACCGAACAGATCCAGCAGCGGTTCGCCCGTAGACAGCGGTCGTGTGAATCCGTCTTTGCCGAGACGAGTATGAAGTGGGACACCGAGCGAATGGAAGATCGTCGCCCCCAGATCCTGCGGCCGAACAGGGCGATCTTTGACATACGCGGCATGTTTGTCTGATTCTCCGTAGACAACGCCGCCTCGAATACCACCGCCTGCCAGGATCGCCGAGAAGCAAGTCGGCCAGTGCTGACGTCCGGGGTTGGTGCCGGGAGCATTGATCACGGGAGTGCGGCCGAACTCGCCCAGGCAGACGACCATCGTATTTTCCAGCATCCCTCGATCTTTAAGATCGCCCAGCAACGCAGACAGAGCCTGATCCAATCTGGGCAGACACCAGCCCATCCCGTAAGACCCGTTCCCAAAGGCGCTTCCCATTCCCATTTCGCCGCCATGCATGTCCCAACTGGAACTTGGTGCTCCGCCGCCCCCTTCCGGAGCTGTCCCCGTCCAGCCATTGACGGTGACGAATCCAACCCCCGCCTCGACCAATCGCCGCGCGAGGAGCAGATTTTGTCCGAGTGGATGCATCCCATATCGCTCGCGGACAGGCGTCGATTCGCGATCCAACTGGAACGGCTCACGAGCCTCGGAACCGGCTGTCAGTTCGAACGCACGCTGATGCAAATCCTGCCAATCTTTGGTGGCGCGATGGATTTGATTGGCACCTTCCATGGGACTCAGTCCCTCCAGCAACCGACGGCGGTCCGACATGCGGGCGGCAATCACAGCGGCCTGCAACTCATCAGGCGCTTTGAACTCGGGCATCGCCGGGTGGTTGGCCGCCGAGCCGACAAACAACGGACTGTAAGCGGCTCCCAGATGTCCGCCGATTCCAATGTTCGGGGCGCAGAAAACGGGGTCGCCAACGCACTTAATCAACCAGACATAAGGAGCAATCGTCCGTTCGTTTGGGCGAACCCTCGCGAGAATCGAGCCAATGTATGGCGCGTCCGCCGGAGCTTCGGACTGGCCGCTCAGGCAGTGATGCATCGCGTCAAAGTGATTGCTGATATTTCCCACATGCGTCATCGATCGAATCAGGCAGAAGTCATCCGTCATCTGCGCCATGCGAGTATGCAGTTCGCTGATCTGCATTCCCGGAACTTTGGTCGAGATCGGCTGATAGGGCCCGCGAATCGTGTCAGGGGCCTCGGGCTTCAAGTCCCACGTGTCAAGCTGGCTGGGCCCTCCGCATAGCAAAACGAAGATGCAGGACTTCGTCGCCCCCCTTCCCATGCCTCGTTTCTCATCGACGCCAGCCGCCACCATTCCAGGCAACCCCAAGGGGAGGGCACCCAGCCCCGCGGCTTGCAGCAAACTCCGACGAGAAAACGCATCGGAAAAACGTGTTTGGTCAGCTCGGGGACGAGTCATTCAGGCACTCCTCAATCGGCAGATCATTTACCACCAGGCACCCCAGAAGGCATCAAAGAATACCAATTTGTAATTGCGAATGCCTACATCAAACCAGGTTTTTGCCTGCAATTTCGGAACGATCGCTACTGTCGGGCCGTCGTGTTGCCGAATCGCCACGCGCTTTGGTGACTTTCTTCAACCTCACTCCAAAACCGGTGCTAGGTTTCCTCTGAGCCCCAGACGGGTCATTACGTCCCGTTGGATGACTCTGCTGATTATTCGGAAACAGCGTTCTATCGACCGTCGAAACTGCACGGCAGTTGCGAGCGGATCGAGGTACGCTCAGAGCGCTATCATGTTCGATTACGCCCGATTGAAGACTGACTTACTCGCCCTGGCGCTCCTCGCGCTGGCGGTGTTTGTCGGCTTGAGCCTGGCGAGCTTCGACCCCGCCGATCCACCGTCATTCAGCGTTTACCCTGCTCGAAGCACTCCGATCAATCTCGGTGGTGTGTACGGCGCTTCGGTCGCACAGGCATTGATCACAGCGTTCGGCTTTGGAGCCTATCTGCTGTTGGCAGTCATCGTCGTGGCCGACATCCGCTTGTTCGCTCGCGATAATTCTGGCGACCCCCTGTTGAAGTTGCTTGGGGCTGGGGTAATTGTCACGGCGGCCTGCATCGTCGCTCAATGGTTCATGCCGCTCCGCATGATCGGGTCGATGGCGGGCAGCGGGGGCTACGTCGGAGCATGGGGCACAATCCTGCTCGACGCAAATTTCACGCGGACGGGCAGCTTGTTGTTGCTCGGTTCCATGTTTCTCGCCGGGTTACTGCTCACTGGCGAACAGCACCTGGTGCGGACATCGCTGAGCCTCGTCCTGCTGCCGATCACGATCTGGGGTCGCCTGGCGTTTGGCAATCCGAAAGTCGCGACTGCGATCACGACTGAACCTGTGTCCGAAGAACCGGCCTTCACGCCGGCTGTCGCTGTTTCAGCAGCAGCCGAATTAATAGAAGCGCCAGAAGACCTGCCTGTTATCGCTGCGGTCGAACCTGAACCGGAGGTGATCACTGAGGCCGTAGCGCCGGTCATCATTCAGATGCCCATCAAGGTGAAAGCACCGCCCGTCCTGGAATTGCCTCCAGAGGCCGCCCCCGCCAAGAAATTGGGAATCGTCGCTGCAGAAAAAACAGATGATTGCACCACGTTTACACTGGCAGGGGACCGTGCCCCTATTCGTGTCAATCCGCCAGTCGGCATGAAGTCCGCCACTACGGTCGCCACCACACCCGTTGCGACGCCAGTCGAACGACAACCGTTCCAGCTGCCCGATTCTTCGTTGCTCGAAGAGGCGGAAGCATTCCCATACGACGTCTTGGCGGCAAAAGCACAGCTTGCGGCAGCAACGCTGGAACGGACATTCGAAGACTTCGGACTGAATGTCAAAGTCGTCGAGATTGATACCGGACCGGTCATTACTCAGTTCGAACTCGAATTAGAAAAAGGCCTGCGTCTGTCGAAGGTGACGGCCTTGGCCGATGACCTGGCGATCGCCCTGCGCGTTCCTTCAGTGCGTGTCGTGGCTCCCATCCCTGGTAAAAACACCGTCGGGGTCGAAGTCCCTAACGATGTGCGTGTGATGGTCCGTCTGAAAGAACTGCTGCAAATCAGTCAAAAGGATTTTGACGGCAAGGGCATCCCGATGTTCCTGGGCAAGGATGTCAGTGGCAAGCCCGTCGTCATCGACATGTGCAAGATGCCGCACTTGCTGATCGCCGGTCGTACCGGGACCGGTAAGAGCGTCTGCTTGAACACACTGATCCTGTCGATGCTGCTGACCCGCAGTCCCGAACAAGTGAAGATGCTGATGATCGACCCGAAGATGGTCGAGTTGTCGCCGTACAGCCGCATCCCACACTTGATGCATCCGGTCATCACCGACATGAAGAAGGCCGAAGCGGTGCTGGGCTGGGCCGTCGACAAGATGGAAGAACGCTACGACTTGTTGGCGCGAGTCGGTGTCCGCCACTTGGATAGCTACAACCAACTCGGCAAGGACAAAGTCCTGCGCAAGCTGGATATCGATCCCGATTCGCCAGAAGCCGAATTGATCCCGGAAACGATGCCGTACATCGTCATCATCGCCGACGAAATGGCGGACATGATGATGACTTCAGGCAAGGATGTCGAAGGTCACATCATCCGACTGGCTCAGAAGTCACGCGCGGTGGGAATCCATCTCGTCCTGGCCACTCAAAAGCCAACGGTTGATGTAATCACCGGCTTGATCAAGTCGAACCTGCCTGCTCGAATTTCGTTCCAGGTCGCCAGCCGGATGGATAGTCGCGTCGTGCTGGACGAGATGGGTGCGGACAAGCTGCTGGGGAATGGCGACTTGCTGTATATGGCTCCCGGTACGAGCACCTTGCGTCGCGCCCAGGGAACTTATGTCAGCGATGACGAAGTCAATCGCGTGATCGAATTCTTCGCTGATTCGCAGCCAGAGTATGATCCTGAATTGATGCAGCTCCAAGTGTCATCTGGTTCCGCCAAGGGCGGCAAAGGTGGAGGCGAACCTCGCGACCGAGATGACTTGTACGAACAAGCCGTCGAAGTCGTGATTCGCGAAGGCCGTGGAAGTGTGTCTCTTCTCCAACGTGCACTAGGAGTCGGCTACGGCCGCGGAGCTCGCATGA
>CBIHQO010000465.1:0-5771 GCA_966211735.1 uncultured Schlesneria sp. | reverse complement strand
GTTCGTGCATTCTGTTCCATGCCCTTGTCGATAGTACAATGCCTCGCAATGAGGCGTTCTACTTCCTGGAAGTCGGCCGGTTTATCGAACGCATCGACATGATCAGCCGCGTACTGAATGTCTGGTTCAGCGCGGCCGGCGAAGGGGAAAAAACAGCCGAACACTCGCTACGTCTGGTCTACTGGACCGGCCTGCTACGAAGCTGTTCCGCTTACGAAGCCTATCTCAAACGCTATCACGAGCGATTAGACGCCGAGAGTATTGTCCAATATCTGGTTCTCGATCTCGACTTCCCGCGATCGATGCGGTTCTGCGTTGGACGATGCCTGGAATCGCTGCGAGGCATCACCGGCGGAGCAGGGCAACGGTCCGGGACCGAAGCCGAACGCCGATTGGGACGTCTCGAAAGCGAACTGCGATATGCCGACATTCACGAAGTGTTCGCCCGAGGACTACCGAATTTCCTCAGTGGCGTTCAGGACGCCTGCGCCAAAATTGTTGAAGAAATGCAACGGGCCTATTTTTTGACATGATTCCCTCATTTCCGTTTCAACAATCGCCATCGCGGTAGAATGAAACCCCTGTCGCTCAAGGCCTATCATGCTCATTCGCGTCGAACACGAAACAACTCTCTCTTACACCGAACCGGTCACCGACGCGGTGATTGAAGTTCGCATGAGCCCTCCGTCCAACGATGATCAAACGGTCTCGGGGTACCGCTTGCGGGTCACGCCGCAAGTCCCCACGACCAGCTATTGCGACGGCTTCGGCAATCGCGTTGACCTGTTCAACGTCAATGCGCCGCACACACGAGTCGAGATCCGTGCCATCAGCTTCGTCCGCACTCACCGCCGATTTGCCGGTCTGCAACTTGCCGAACTGCAGTGGCCCAGTCCGATCGAACCCGATTGCTCAGACATCGACATCCTGGAATTTATTCGTCCCAGTCCCTACGTCGATGAATGCCCCGCACTGGACGAGTTCGTCGCCACATTGCCGCGCGAACATCGATCATTTGCGTCGGGAATTCAGGCCTTGATGCGTGCGGTCACGGGACGTTTGAAGTACGAGAAGGAAGTCACCAACGCGCAGACAAAACTCAGTGAGGCGTTGGCCTTGGGCAGTGGAGTCTGCCAGGACTTGGCACACCTGTTCATCGGTGCTTGCCGAGGCATGCGAGTTCCCGCTCGGTATGTCAGCGGATACATCAGCCAACCCGGTGAACTAGCCACTCATGCCTGGTGCCAGATCTGGGGCGGCCCCGATTTGGGCTGGGTCGATATCGATCCGACACGCGGTCACTTCGTCGACGCTCATCACGTCGTCATCGCCGTGGGACGCGACTTCTCCGACATCGCGCCTAACCGAGGCTGCTGGAAAGGAATGGGAGAAGAAACGATCTCGGTCAGCGTCAAAGTCGAACCTGTGGATCGCATGCCACCCAACTGGACGGATCACCCCATGGTCAGCCGGCCGGTCCCAGCCAAGCCTCAGCCAGGTCCATCGGCGATATTGCCGGAGAAGAGTCTGCGCCAGCAGTTAGTCGCCCGCAGCGGCCCACTCAGGCATCAACAAAGTCAGCAGCAGCAGGACGTTGATTAGTAACGTAGGACGGATTTGCAATCCGTCCCCCGTCCTTCCCAACTACAACAGAATCGTCTGCTCGCGATCCGGACCGATACTGATGAACTTCACCGGCAAACCCATCAGTTCGCTGATCGAATCGACATAGCGTCGAGCACCGGTCGGCAAATCACTTAGCTTCCGAGCCCCCGTGATATCCTGCTTCCAGCCGGGGATCTTGCGATACACCGGCTTCGCGTCTTGCAGGTCTTCAACATGCGACGGGAAGTCGGTCGTCCGCTCGCCGCGAATCTCATAGGCCTCGCAGATATTGACTTCATCCAGTTGAGCAAGCACATCGAGTAGCATCACGGCAATCTCGTCGACGCCACAAATGCGAGCCCCGTAGGCTGTCGCCACGCCATCGAGCCACCCGCAACGTCGGGGGCGACCGGTGACCGTTCCATACTCGTGACCAACGTCGCGAATATGCTGACCAATCTCGTTATTCAGTTCGGTGGGGAAGGGGCCGCCGCCGACACGAGTGGTATAGGCCTTCACGACCCCGATCATCCGATTGATCACGCGTTCCGGCACACCGCTACCGCTGTGAATCCCCGCGGAAGAACTGTTCGAACTCGTGACGTAAGGGAACGTCCCGTGATCGACATCCAGCAGGCTTCCCTGGGCCCCTTCGAACAGGATGTTTGCCCCGGACTTGATCGAACGATGCAGCCACGCCGTCGTGTCGACCACGAACGGCTTGATCTGTTCGGCGTAGGCTGTGTACGACTTGAAAATCGCATCCGCATCCAACAACTCAACGCTCGGATCGAGTGCCCGCAGCATCAGGTTCTTCGCGGAAACAATATCGTTGAGCTTTGTTCGGAATGACTCGGGGTGGTACAGGTCGCCGATCCGAATCGCGTGCGATCGCAACGCCTTATCACGGTAGCAGGTGCCGATACCGCGACCGGTGGTGCCAATCGCCTCATTACCGCGACGCTTCTCATAAACGGCGTCTTCAACGATGTGATACGGCAGAATCACATGCGCCCGATCACTGACCATCAGATTGTCGCCGCTGATCGGGACGCCGCGATCGGCCAACGATTTGATCTCTTTCAGCAGCGCTTCGGGGTTCACGACCAGGCCGTTACCGATCACCGCCTTCACGCCGGGACGCAGGATCCCCGTCGGCAGCAGCGACAACTTGTAGGTGTGACCGTCAAACTTGACCGTGTGGCCGGCGTTGTTGCCTCCCTGATATCGCACCACGACCTGATGCGAATCGGTCAAAATATCGACGATCTTACCCTTGGCTTCGTCTCCCCACTGCAAACCGACAACAGACGTGACAGTCACGATGCACTCTCTTCAGGATGAACAACGACACGCGGGACCGCGCAAAAAGACGGGGCCGACATTTCTGTCCGCCCCACGTCCCAACGTTGGCACAGTGTAACCGGCCCGCCTCCCAAGAGTAAGCGTCGCTGTCCTCTCGTTCGCGTTTGTGAGAAAGAGTCTGCCACTGGTCGCTTGCTTGCCATCGCCTCCACAGGCATGATTCGTCGGGAACAGTTCCTCTGTAAACACTTAGGGCAGACCATGTCCGATTCGCCTGGCGATCGTCGTCCGGTCAAATCTCGCTCCTGGAAGGTGTCGCAAGCCCTGGCCACGTGGCTGGTTTCCCAAAACTGCTCGCCAAATCTGATCTCTATGATCGGCATGGTGGCGGGATTGGCCGGTGGGACAGCGTTGGCGGCGACCCGTCAATTCGCAGACGTGGCAGCGATTTTCTACGTCACTGCCGCCTTGTGCATCCAGTTGCGTCTGCTGGCCAACCTGCTCGACGGAATGGTCGCTATTCAATCGGGAAAAGCATCGCGTCTGGGCGAATTGTTCAATGAAGTTCCAGATCGAGTCTCCGATACCGCGTTGCTGGTCGGAGCGGGCTTTGCCTGGAACAGCAATCCCCAACTCGGCCTCTGGGCGGCACTCGCCGCGATGGCCACAGCCTATGTCCGCACGACGGGCAAAACGGCGGGAGCCCCCATGGATTTTTGCGGCCCGATGGCCAAACAGCACCGCATGGCAACACTGACCGTGGCGTGTCTCACATGTGCCGCCATCACGACCAGCCACACCATTTTGCCAATCTCTGTCATGAAACTCGCGCTCTGGTTGATCCTGATCGGCAGCAGCATCACGACCATCCGCCGGTTGTGCCGAACCGCAAGATTCTTGCAAAATCCACCGTTGCGCGAAGGCCATTAAATCCGCCATGGCAGTGAGACTGACTTAGTCAGGACGACTTCTTCAACCTTCTGGAAAGCACTCGCATGTCGACAAACGAACGGCTGTTCAATCCGGCGCACGCCTTTGAACATCCCGTCACGTGTTGGGTGACTGTCGGGTTGGTGATCGCGCTCGCCATCTCTCCAATGATCATCCGCTTCCTGGCAGCCACAGGCCGCATCTCGGACGCCCACCGACAGGAACTATGGATCCGCTGGCGGTCCTGGTTGATCATGACACCGCTGCTGGTCGGCCCGATTCTGCTGGGAGCCGCCTGGACAATCCTTGGTGTCGGCATCCTCAGCCTGCTCTGTTACCGCGAGTACTCTCGAGCCACGGGCCTGTTCCGCGAGAAGGCGATTAGCCTGACGATCGTGTTGGGAATCATCCTGATCACTCTGTCCACGTTCGACAACTGGTATCGACTCTTCATGGCACTCACACCACTGACGATCGTCATGATTTTGACCGTCGCCTTATTCGCCGATCGCCCGAAAGGCTACATCCAACGCACTGCATTGGGCGTACTGGGCTTTGTGCTTTTCGGTCACGGCCTGGGACACTTGGGACATCTTGCCAACGATGACAATTATCGCCCGCTGATCCTGATGGTACTGGTCTCCGCCGAAATGAATGACATCTTCGCCTACCTGGCCGGGAAGACCTTCGGCCGTATTCCGCTCTGCCCGCACACCAGCCCCAACACGACCGTCGCGGGATCACTCGGCGGTTTGATCCTGACGACAGCCCTCGTGATGTTTCTCGGGCAGTATGTCTTCGCAGGGACGTTGCTCGCCCACTGGTATCATCTGCTTACCCTGGGCATCGTGATTAGCGTGGTTGGTCAACTGGGCGACCTGATGTTCTCGTCGATCAAGCGAGATCTGGGCATCAAGGACTTCGATGTCACAATTCCCGGTCACGGCGGGCTGCTCGATCGATTCGACAGCATTGTGCCGATCGCCGCCGTTGTGTTTCACTATGTGAACTACTTCGTCGGCGTTGGCTCGGAACAGCCCGTGCGGATCTGGTCGACGTTTGTCTGAAAGCTTCTTCTCATGGATGACTGGAACTACAAGCCCGCTGGCGATCTCGGCCTGCCGCACGAGGAAGCTTTCAAGAGTCTGAAGCGAGAAAGCGGCCTGTTCTCGACCGCCCTTCATTGGCTCTGGTGGTCATTCGTTCGGACCTATCTGCTCATCTGGCATCGACTCAAAGTCGAAGGCCGCGAAAACCTCCCCAAGAACCCGCCGTTCGTCCTGGTTGCCAACCACAGCAGTCACCTCGACGCCCTCGTCCTGGCCGCACCGCTCGACTCGCGACTACGAGACCAAATCTTCCCCATCGCCGCGGGAGACGTCTTCTTCACCAACCCGGCCATCAGCGCCTTCGCCGCCCTGATGTTAAACGCCCTCCCCATGTGGCGCAAGCAATGTGGCCCGCATGCCCTCGCCGAACTCAAACGCCGTCTGATCGAAGAACCCTGCTGCTACATCCTGTTTCCCGAAGGCCAACGAAGTCGCACCGGTGAAATGCTGCCATTCAAAGCTGGCCTGGGAATGATGCTCGCCGGAACCGACGTCCCCATCGTCCCATGCTACCTCGACGGCTGCTTCGAAGCCCTCCGCCCAGAAACCAAATGGCCCCTACGTCACCCCATCACAGTCCGCGTCGGCAAACCGCTGCGCTTCGACTCCGTCCCCAACAAACGAGCCGGCTGGGAACAGATTGCTGTGGACCTGCAAGCCGCAGTCAAAGCGTTGGGACCAACGAGCAATACAGGATCGCCGGCAGATGTGCCATTGCCAGTCGTACCGATGAAGTCGCTGCCTGATTGAAATCTCAACCACAATTGATCCGCGCAGGTTTGAGTACTGAGTACTGAGTACTGAGTACTGAGTACTGAGTAC
>CBIHQO010000464.1:0-5777 GCA_966211735.1 uncultured Schlesneria sp. | reverse complement strand
CTGGAATGTCGTGCCGCTAAACACAACTCCATTGGTGACCAGCAGGTCCGCTTTTCTCAATTCATCCCCCCAAATAGTCGGATGAACCAGAAAAGTACGCCTCAGCTCACGATCTTCGACGTTCCTGCGGCAAACAACTTCGTGAGGCGGGTGTCCCACCTCTGGTCATCAGCCGCGTGATGCGTCATTCGTCCTGGGAAACGACTCAGCGGCACTACGCTTCAGGTAACGTTCAGAGTGATGCGGGGGTCTTGCATGCCATCCTGAAGAGCAAGCCAGATGATCCATCAGCAGCTCCAGATCGCACGGCGGAGAAAGGCCATTGCTGACCGCACCCGGGTGTACCTAGTAGTCCAACGCAGCTAATTTGGTGTGTTCGCCGCAGGCTCCATGTTCATAGAACACTCTTGTTTTCAAGGTTTTTCGACAGCGAGTAGAACACACCACAAAAGAAGAGCTGGACTACTAGGTACACCCGAGGGGATGATTTGACATAAGTCGAGTACGCCCGGGAGGATTCGAACCTCCGACCGACGGATTAGAAAGTCGAAGCCAGCCTATTACGCAACCCATTGCGGCTTAATGGGTTCTGATCGCAAAGTCGTCAGCGTATTATAGTTGCTATGCTTTAGGCATTGCGTAGTTTGGCGGAGTGTACACGGTTGTCCCTTCCGAAAAAGGTACATTCTTGGGAATTCACAAAAGGGGATTTCTGGCCCCGCTGTCGTCCCGATTCTCGAAACCCAAATGTCCAACTTATCGATTTTTGGAGTGCTCCGCATCCTTCTTGCGCCCGTTGCTATCGCGTCTGGCTTACACAGGGGAAATGCCACTATCGAACTCACACCGGGAAAAGCACTCATGCTGGAACATTGTCCTTGCCAATCGAACCTGACCAACAAGGAACGGACGATTCAGGCTCCGAGTAGACTCAATGGATTCTCAGATGACAGACGATGGCTCATCCGATCAATCGCAATTGTTGATTACGCTCGAAAGGATCGCAATTGCCCTTGAGAAGCTTGCGAATTCTCATGAGCGCTTGGGTGACCACTTCGTACCAGCACCGCCGAAAATCGTTGGAACACCATATGTCGCGAACAAACTTGGGTGTACTACGGTCTGGATCACTGAACTGATTCGAAATCAGGATCTTCCGCCGGACTGCATCGTACCCGGAACTGGGAATGGAAAACCGTGGAAACTCTACTTGGATCGCATCGACAAATGGATCACCTCCCGTTAGTTGCCTAGTTGGCACACCAAGCGAGCACTTCACACCATCTCTCTGAAACGTAAACCCTCCTGATCCGCCCAGCGATGGAGCATTAGTTTCGCTGCTTCAGATGGTGGTGCATCGTATTTTCCCTTTGCTTGCCAAATCGTTTTCGTCCTCGGCAAAACCTCGACAGTCAGCACACGTTCTCGACGCTCGCCTTGGTGGATCTTCATCGACCAGATCGACGTTCGACGGCGGGCGCAGTCGTGGATGTACGTCGCCACACAATGCTTCATGATCCCACCTTCCACGCGAAGTTCCCTGTCCGAAAGTAGTTCGTCAATCGTCCACAGCAAGTACCCCTCTGCATACCGGAGCGGCCCAATGTTAGTTCTTTCCCAACCGGGAGAAGTTTGAACCAGCGCTGGCAGTCTTATCATCAACTCCGTCCTCCAGTTTGCCATGTGCCGCCGCAATGACATCAATGATCGGCCTGCGATTGTGAACTCTGGTTGGAGCGGCTGTTGACCTGCCCCCGGCCCCCAGACGGACTCAGCGGGCTGGAATCGTTGCTGGTCGACGAATCTGACAATGGTGACAATCTCATCGATAGAGATTTGCGAGTTTGTGATGAGGAAACGAATCACTGATTCCCAGAACTCTTCGTGTTCCGTGAGATTGGAGAGGATGGTCCTCGACACCAGCAGTCGGGCAAGGCGGTGGTCACCACCTAACGAGCGAATCTGCGCCCATCGCAACGCTTTCAATGGTTGCAGATCATCTGGTGCCTGCATGAAAAATGCCGCTGCGTGCCTCGTGACCCCGATCGGGACTGGCAATTGGAACTGACGAATACTTCGACCTGACGCAAGGTGCAAATAAAGGTCAACGTCACGCCGATTGTCGTGCTCACTGATCCAGACCGGTGCCATGAAATACGGGACCGGATATTCGTCGAACAGGTGGCTCACCAGCGACCGGAACTGAACGAACGGAGTTGCGACTGGCGCAGTCCACAGCTCAGGCGTTCGTTGCCATGCCCCCGAATGTCGCGCCATCCGGGCGCAACTATGGACAACCCGTTCGATGCCTAATAGATCGGTACTGCCTCGTTCCGAAGATGGAATGAGCAGTCTGGACGAGGCACGGATGGCGTGAATAATTCGCCAGAACGGTTCACGAAATTGCCCCAGCGGTTGGGCGAACCTGCAAATCAGGTCATCCAGCATCCACTTGGCATGCTGCCTTCGATTGAGCGAGGACATAGCGTTGGCTCGGATAGATTCGTGCGGACCGGTGCCGGGCAGACATTCCGCCTCGGCGAATGTCAGCGACGAATCTCAACCAACGCCTGCTCTTCAGAGTCCTCGTTCCATTGCAATCGTCCTCACTATTTGTCTACACCGGCAGAATTGACATCCAGAGCAGAATGCTCCACGAGGATGACATCATCACCGTCCGAATGGTTCAGCGAATGATGGTCATCGCTACACGAAAGCGATGTGCGCCATGCAGAACATTAAAGACGAAGCAACTGCCTCGAACCGATGAGCAAGCGGCGACGCGGGTTCCCACCCAAGACTCCGGTCAAATGCGGCGTCCGGGTCGTTCATGACGACAATCTGCTAAAAGAGAAGCTAAGCCGGAACAACCTCTGCTCCTGTGGCTCTAGCAAGCGGTTCAAGAAATGCTGCCTGACGCGAGGCTGCTTTTGACGGTGTGAACCGGCACGACTTTCTTCAGAAAATGAATCTCGATCCCTCATCCGGTGTTGAGCGCCGAGAGGGGTTCAACATTTGCGTGGCATCGACCTTCTGGGGCAGGTTCTGGTCGAGAAACTCATCGCCCCATTTGCTCAGATCGTCGCCTTCCCTTAAGTTCCGTAGGTCCACGATCGCGATCAGCGGAAATGCGAGCGCAATGCTCTGAATCGTGGGAATTCCGCCACTTCTGTAGACGCGATCGGCGTTTCCACACTTCTCGCATTCGTCGAGCAATCCCATCGTTTAGCAAGGATTCGGAGATAGAAGCGACGGTGGACCCCGTATCGACGCGAGCCAAGTTAGACAACTTGCTGCGGCGATGGCGGCACTTTTCAACGACTCCTATACCGGGAGTTTGTGGCCAGTTTTGGGATCCGAAATCGTAGGCATGTCGGGCACCATGAATACGGATCTCCAGTCCACAATATGGATTTCGACAATAGCACGATGAGCAAGATCTTCCTCTCCTCGTATAGTGCCTACCACCGCGCAATCGGGGTGTACGCTCGGCGAGACGCATTTGAAACGGCGCAAAATCGAAGTTGCCAAGCTGGACTTTCTATACTGACTTGACTAACTTCGGTTTGGCAACTTTTCCATTGACCACCTCTTAGGAGCAGAAAAATGGCTAAGAAGAAACATGCCCCAAAGCCCGGTTCTGCCAGTCAACCGCAGATCACTCTTATCGTCTCAGACAGTGTTAACCCAACCATTTCGGTTGCGGCTGGACATCGCTTCGAAGTCGTGACCGTCGATATGTATGACGCTTCGAATCAAAAGCCCGCAACAATGGCCGCAAGGCTCTGCGGTGGAACGTCGACTTGCCTCGCTTTAGTGGACATCAGTGAATAGTCCATTTTACGAGCAAAATCGTGTGGAATTCGTCGAAGTACAATTTCGCCATTTCGGCGGGTGGTCAAGCACTGCTCTTCAATGCTCGTTCGGGCGCAGTTCTCCGGCTTGCAGGAACGGATGCATTGCTGCTCGCAAAATGGCTTTCATCTACGCCTGTGGTCGTCGCTTCCAATCAAATTCCAAGCCTCACCTTCGAAGACCTTCTTAAAGGTGAATTTCTTGTTCCGCATGGAACTGATGAACTCGCCATCATTCGTGATGCTTACCAACGAGCACGGACAGATACGCCGATGGTCGTTACGATCACGACCACGATGGATTGCAACCTTGGCTGTTACTACTGTTACGAAGAGCGAACTAGTGACGCCTTGTCTGCTTCTGACATTGATGCAATCGTTGAACATGTTTCACGACAGTTGAGTTCGAGCGAACGCCGCGCGTTGCACGTCGATTGGTACGGCGGGGAACCTCTGTTGAACTTTGACTTTCTCGTATCTGCTTCAATTGCACTTCAGCGAGCGTGTGACTGTCTTGGCGTGAAGTACTCAGCTTCGATCGTCTCAAATGGTACTCGCTGGCCGTCCGACGTTTCGGCGTTCGTCAAAGAAAACCGCATACGACAAGTTCAGATTTCAATCGATGGAATGAAATCGCACCACGACCGTCGTCGAAGGTATTTGGACGATCATCGAAAGCCTGATGAATCTTCCTCATTCGAGGTGATCGTTCGTCTCATCGATTCCCTACTCGACCATGTTCGCGTGGATGTTCGTCTAAATGTTGATCGAGCAAACTCAGTAGATATTGAACCGTTTATTTCGTTCGCACGGGATAGAGGGTGGTTCAAGCGGGCGCACCCACTGGTAATCCAACCCGCGCGTTTGGCATCTTTTTCTGCTCACTCCTCATTCATGCGAGAACACGAACTTTCAATCGAGGAATATGATTCAGTTCGTCAAAGAGTGCGTGACGCTGTTGGAAACGAGACTGCCGTGGAAGAGTGCGAAGCACCAGATGGCTTTCCATACCCACGAACGTCAGTTTGTGCTGCACTGGCACGAGATTCGGTCGTTATCGGTGCAGATAGCAAAATGTATCGATGCGGACTTCAAGTCGGTGAGCAGAATCGCTCAGTTGGGTCTCTCGTCGCTCGTCAAGAGTTACTACCCATTCTCCAAGAATCGAACGATGAACCGTTTTGGCGCGAGTTTGATCCTACTCGTCAGCCAAATTGTTCTCGCTGTTCCTTCCTTCCGATTTGCTGGGGCGGATGTCCGAAAAAGCACCTTGAAAGAGATACTGTTGCTCTCGCGGAACAGGGAGAGTATTGGAGGCGAAACCTGCCGCGCCTTGTCGCGAGTCGCTTCGGTCTTTCGGTAGATTTCGATATGGCGTTGACCGAGTCTGACCAGTTTCGTTCGACAGAAGCGCCCTGATTGTGAAACATTCATCACGACCCTGCGCTCCATCAAACGCATCCGTTCAGAGTTGATGAGGGCAGCAGAATCGCTCAAAGTTTTCTGCAGACCAGATGAGTGCGGACCCGGTGTTACCGGTACTAAGCTTCACGGTTACGTAGACACAGCCCAAACTTGAAGACCAATCAATCGGAGATCCAAAAGCTCGGTGGATGACCCGTTGTCGCTACGACGTCCTCAAACGCCGCTGCAAGTACGTGTGACACCTCATCTGTCATTGCCTGATATGAGATCCCCGGCTGCACGAGGATGATACGACACTCAAATTCCGTGCGTTCAGCTTCCGAGAGCAATTCTTCAAGCAAAGCAAGATCACCTTTTTGCAATTTCGATCCTGTCGCAAGCCTCCGCGTCATTTGAGTGGACAGACCGCTCGGCGATTTGGCTCGCCCAACACATTTGACGATCTGTCCAGCGACTTCGTAAGCATCACCAACACGAGAACCGGGAGAACGTCCGCCC
>CBIHQO010000463.1:0-5789 GCA_966211735.1 uncultured Schlesneria sp. | reverse complement strand
GCTGGTGATCGAATTCCTAACGGGTGCGGCGAGCCACCATGATACCTTCGACATGAAGCTGGATGCGCCGCCGGAGATTCGGGGCGAGATCCAGCCCATCGCGACATCGATCCCGGGCTATTCGATTTGCGAGCATCTGCCGCAACTGGCCGCCCGAGCGCACAAGTATTCCATCATCAGGACGTTGTCGCACGAAGACAACAACCACTTGATGTCGACGCATCACGTGTTGACGGGTGAAAAGCAGCCGGGCGGGTTTTTCGATAAGGTCGCCTCGCGCGACGACTGGCCCTGCTACTCGAGCGCGTTGGCCTACTTGCGAAAGCGAGATGACGGTCTGCCGAGCGGTGTGAATCTTCCGACATTCCTGCGCGAAGGTCCCTTGACCTGGCCGGGGCAGCACGCGGGCTTCCTGGGACCCAACTATGATCCCTGGCAGATCACTGGCGATCCGAACAAACCCGACTTTCGCGTCGACGCTTTGACGCTGGCATCTGGCATGGACGTTGTCCACATGGGACGGCGGCAGGCCCTGCTGGAAGAAGTGAATCGTAAGCAGTCGCAATTCGAAGAAGTGGCCCAGTCCCGGCGCCTGCAGAAGGATCAGCAGTTGGCTTTCAACATGCTGACCTCCAGTCGGCTGTCTCAAGCGTTCGAGCTGCATCGTGAACCGGACGGAGTACGAGACCGATATGGTCGCACGACGGACGGTCAGTCGTTATTGACGGCTCGACGGTTAATTGAGGCTGGGGTGCCGATCGTACAGGTCAATATTGGTCGCGTGCAGAATTGGGATAACCACGGTGACATCTTCAACACATTGAAGAAGCGTTTGCTGCCACCGCTTGATCAAGGGGTGTCCGCACTGCTTGATGACTTCGATTCGCGCGGGCTGCTCGAAAACACCATGGTCATGATGCTCGGCGAATTTGGTCGCACACCGAAAATCAACAAAGAGCGAGGCCGCGACCACTGGGGACCATGCTTCTTCGGCTTATTTGCCGGGGCAGGTGTTCAAGCGGGTCAGGTGATTGGTCGCTCTGACGTGACGGGAGCCTATCCTGCCACGCGCGCGTTCTCACCGAACGATGTCGCGGCGACTGTGTATCACGTTTTGGGCATCCCCCCTGAAGTGATCGTGTCTGATCGCCTGGGCCGCCCGGTTCTGTTGAACAAGGGGAATGTGATCGAGTCGTTGTTCAATGGGACAAGTGTTTGAGGGCCGATTGGACGGGTGGCCTATTGCTTGGTTCCCGTTAGCACGCCGCAATGGATCAGTGTTGGCACAATTTCGGACGGGATCAATCCAGCGGCGGTCAGCCACTGTCGATATTCGGCTCCGCTGTACGCGCGGCCTTCCGTTAACGAAAACAATGCGGCTGAGTACAAGGCAACTGGTAGCGGACCGTCCAGCTCATCATTCAGGAAGACGTCGTGAATCAACAGTCTTCCGGCCGAGGGTAACGCGGCTGCACACTTCGTGACGAGCTGCTGGCATTCAGGCCCGTCCCAATCGTGCAGAATGTTCGACAGCAGAATCGTATCGGCGGTCGGCAGAGGATCGCGGAACATGTCTCCGGGATGGCATTCCAGGCGATCGGCGACATCGAACTGAACGGCAAATTCGCGGGCGACCTTCAGCACTTCCGGGCGGTCAAACACAATCGCTTTGAGTTTCGGATGCCGCCTGAGGCACGCGATCGCATAGATGCCGGTGCCGCCACCGACATCCAGCAATGTTTCCTCGCCAAAGGAAACACGTTCGGCCAAAACGGGCGCCACGTTTTTGGCTCGGCCGGCCAAGGCGAGCGTCAGTCGTCTCGCGGATTGCTCGGCTTCCATGGCGGAGTCGATCCCTTCACGATAAATGAACGCGGCCCCCGCGTCCGATTTCGTCGCGTTCGCCAGATGATTGGTTCGCAAACGATCTGCCATTGCCACAACGCCGGGACTTTCGGCGGCTAAACCGACGTAATCACCGACATAAAATGCGCCGCCCGGAACAAGGTGTTCGCGAGCCATTTCTGTCAGGCGGTATTGGTTCTGGCCATCGACTTCCAACAGCTTCATCGCGCGAAGGGCCGTCGTCAGTACGACGAAAGACCGCGGGGCCAGCTTCAATTCCGAACACAGCTGTTCTTCAGTCAGCGGTCTCTGGTTGAGCATTCGGAACAGGTTCAGGTGGGCAATCGCAACCGTGAGCAGTTCCGTCCCATAGCTTCCTCGAAAGTGTTCGAAGATGGGGGTCGGATCGTTGGCGGGGCCAGACAATGCGGTCATCAGTTCAACTTTCACAGTGGCCGCTCGATGGCGGAAGCGGATCGGAAGGGGATCCCACGCGATGTCAGTGCTCGCCGAAATCCAGTGGATCGGCTTCGGAAGCAGCAGGAGCCCGCATCGGTACGATCATGTCTGCTCGCCACAGATGGGAAAGCTGCTGGACGATGCCGATGAATTTGTCGAAATCGAGCGGTTTGGTGAGGAAGGCTTCGACTGGAAGTTCGCAGGTCGCCTCTTCGTCGCCGGTCATAACGACGACTGGTAAGTGCTGCAACTCCGTTTCGCCTCGAATCCTGGCGAGCAGTTCTCTGCCTTCGATGCCAGGCAACTTCAAGTCGAGAAGCAGCAAGTCTGGGCGAGGGGCGTTGGCGTATGTTCCCTCGCGCTGCAAGAACCTCCACGCCTCGGCCCCGTCGGTGAGCCAGGTGAGTCGATGCTGGACCTGCCCTTTCCGCAGAGCGTTGATAGCCAGGCGGGCGAACGTCAGGCTGTCCTCAACGAGCAGGATTTCCATCGGGCGCCCGATGGTTTCATGCGCCATGGTGACCAATCTCCAGATGCGACACTGCGGATTCCTGATCGCATTCAAGTCGACGAGGTCGAAAATTGCAAACTGAAAGTCGCAATTCTTTTACGCCACCCGACGCCGGACTTGTGCGTCAAACATCCGCTGGTACAGCGGACAGGTCTTGAGAACGATTTCGTGAGCTCCAAAAGCGACGACACGGCCGCTTTCCATGACCAGCACGTGCGAGATCTGCTCAAGAAGTATCGGGGTCATCGCGTGCGTCACAATTAACGTCGTGCGACCGGAGGCGAGGTCCTCCAGCGAACCATGAATCAGTTGTTCACTTTGCACATCGACGGCAGCCGTGGCTTCATCCAAAATTAATATTGCGGGATTCCGAATGATGGCCCGCGCCAGAGCAACTCGCTGCCGCTGTCCTCCCGACAAGCGGTGACCGCGATCGCCGACTCCCGTTTTCAGTCCGTCCGGCATCTGCTGAACAAAACTGAGCACGTGGGCGCGTCTGGCGGCATCGTGGACTTCGGCTGCCGTTGCTGACGGCATTCCATAGCGAATGTTGTCTTCGATCGAGCAGTCGAACAGCAAGGTGTCCTGCGTTACCATTCCAATCTGCCCACGCAACTGTCGCGGATCCGCTCGTGAAATATCAATACCATCGATCCGGACCGTGCCGTGCTGCGGATCGAACAGACGGGGTAGCAACCCTGCCAAGGTCGATTTCCCGCACCCGTTTCCGCCGACAATTGCCACCGTGGACCCGAATGGGATTGTCAGTGAAATATCGTTCAACGCTGCCGGGCGGTTTTCGTCTGGGGTCACTGTCGCGTATCGAAAGGTGACTCGATCAAATTCGATACTCTGCTGGTGACGCGGCAATTCGACGGCTTCGTGAGCAATATGCAGGAGCGACGTTCGATCCATCCAGCCAAACACTCTTTCGCATGCTGTCGCCGATTTTTTCAGCTTGGAAAAGATGCTGGCGATTCGCCGGGCAGGATCGAGGACTCCAGCCAGCATTGTGTACAACAGCGCCAATTCTGCGCCTTCCATCTGATACGCCGCGAGGCGGATGCCCCAGATCGACGTTTGACCTCGCAGGACGAGGTAGGCCCCGGGCAGAGATCCGATGAATACACCCACCATGGCCAGGAATTCGACGGACGGGCTGGAGAGAGCGTCGATCCGGACGATCTTCATCGCCTTATCGTAGTAATCTTTGCTCTCTCGCGCGAGACGCCGACGATGCAGACGCTCGTTTCGGAACGCGAGGACCGAGGTGAAGGACTGCAGTGGCTCAATGAGCGCTCGATAGACGCGCGACATGCTTTCCATCTGGCGAACGCTGGCGCGCTTGAGTCGGCGTCCCAGTTGTCCGAACAAGAGCGCGGCCAAGGGAGCGCAGGCGAAGGACAAGGCCGTCAGTCGCCAATTGACGTAGAACGCACCCGTGATACAGGCAATGGCTTTCAAGGGCTCGACGATTGCCTTGCTGCCGAGCAGCGTCAGGCCCGCGGCCAACTGCTGTAAATCGAAGGTAAACCTCGACATCAATGTTGGAGTTGTCTCCAACGCCAATGTTTGATGGTCTAATTTGAGAGTCGCGCGAAACAGCCGCTCGCGAACCAATTGCATCGTGCGCTCGACCGACGCGCTGACCAACGTCTCGTGAAAATAAGTGAGGCCGCATTTCACGCCGGTCAGCGCAAGCAGCAGTACCATCACAGCCGCCAGCATGGTAAATCGGTCGGTGAACAAATAGGGCAACAACTGCGTTTGCAGCCAGGTATAGCGCCACTCGCTCCGCAGAGCGTCATTCAGTTTGCTGACGCAGTGCGCTCGTGATGCTTCAGTGCGGGCAATTTGCTCTGCGCCCGCTGTCGCGCGAAATGTGACGAGTTCCGCATCAAAGATCCCCAGCCGATCGCTCTGTACCCGAGCTTCTAGTTGGGCCGCCTGGATTTTGGTGGCTACATAATCGCCAATGTTCTTTTTTTCGAGCATGATCTTGACGACTGGAAAGACGAGCAGAAGCGCGCCGGCCCAGAGGAGTGCGATCACGCATCCCAATGAAATCGAGATTGCCATTCGTCGCCGCTGAGGCCAGACGAACGGGATGAGTCGAGCTAAACTATCCACACCGCCGATCCTTCCAAATGGGGCGGGATTAGACACGGAAACGCGGAACCGGTCCAGATGAGTTCCGCGGCCGCTCAGAAGCGGGCTTTTCGCTGCGAAAGATACTCCACCAGAGCCCGATCGAACGGCATGCTGGTGTCGAGAGCGACGTAGTCGGCCCCCATGTTCAAGCACTCGCGACGGTACTGCTGACGAAGTTCCTCAATCGCCCCCAGGTAGTCACCTCGAATACCCGCGGCATCGATCACCAGTCTTTCGCCCGTTTCGGGGTCTTCAAAATCGGCCAATCCATCGAACGGGAAGTGAACTTCGGCTTCATCCAACACATGAAACAGGATGACATCATGTCCCGCATGACGCAGCATGTGGAGGCTGTCGATAACCGGTTGCGGATCACAGAGCAGATCCGAAAAGATCATCATCAAACTACGCTGGCGGATCATGGCGGCGATTCGGCGCAAGTTGCCGGCAATATCTGTCTTCCCGCTGGGAGCCGCTTTGGAAAGCAGTGCCAGCATGTTTCCCAGTTGGCTGCGTTTGCTGCGTGCGGGGAGGCAGACTCGCAATTGGGTGTCGAACGTCATCAGGCCGACGGGATCCTGCTGATGAATCATCAGGTATGAAAGCGCGGCGGCCAGGCACGTGCAGTAGTCAAATTTCGTCAACTCCTGCCGATGTGTGTAGCCCATGCTTTCCGACAGGTCCATCAGGATATAGCCCGAGATGTTCGTCTCGGCCTGATATTTCTTGATGTAGAAACGGTCGGTCTTCGCGAAGACCAGCCAATCGATATCCTTGGGATCATCCCCCTGTGAATAGCGACGATGTTCACTGAATTCGACGC
>CBIHQO010000462.1:0-5791 GCA_966211735.1 uncultured Schlesneria sp. | reverse complement strand
GATGTCTTTCCGGGACGCTCCTGAACCGTCAGACGTTCCAGCAACGGACTGTGATGCTGCTTGAGAAGTCGTTTGATTCGCACGGAATGGGGACGTTTGAGGCCGGATAGAAATCTGTCGACCTTGACCACTTTCGTCGTCGGAAGGACCGGTAGGTGCAAATGCTCCGGCATCAGCACGAACGCAACCAACCGGTAGGCCCACCGTTCGACAGTTCGGTCGATCGACTGGCAAAGTAACCTTCGCCAGACATCATTGGTGAGGAGGGGCATTCGTCGATAACACGAAAATGTCAATTCATGCAGATCGCCTGGTTCATGGTCATGTCGAACGAGTTTTCGGTGCCCGGCCATACAACCATTCCCCCAACGAACCACGTCACCTCCACCACAGTTTCGTACCAAATAGATTCTTATCGACAAGACTCAAACACACAACCATTTAAAGGCAACGACACTTCCACAGACGTCCATGATTCATGGAAACCACAGCGGCACTGGCGATCCAAAGCTATCGCCAGTGGCACCCGAAACTAGTCCTTTGACGGCGAAGCGTTGCTGTTTATCGTCCGCATCAACAGTGCAACCCCGCCGCTGCTCTCCCGACTGTTCGATTGCTCGCCCGAAGTGATTCGCACCTGGAGCAATCCCGGCCGATTCGTCACGGGTGAAGAATTTGTCGCGGCCGGACTGGCCAAGATGATCGACCTGTTTTCGGGGGATGTCTGGAAGCAAATGGCTAAGTGAACGTGCGCGATTCTGTATCTGGAGGCAGGAGCCTCGCGCTCACGAGTACAATAGCGTGACCATGAGCGGCAGATGTGGATGAGGGGCGTTGCTCTCGTGTTCGGCGGGGTGGCACTGGCCGCACGGTTGATTTGGACGATAAACGGAAACGCTTCGATGTCAAGAGACTGGTTTTTGGGTAAGGGCACCTTTGATGACCGTCCAGGTCAGCTGCCAGATGACTTGGGGCACAATTGTGAGACGCTGCCTGGCGTCAGTTCCGTGTGTTCGGTCATGTCCACTTCCCTTCAGGACACTTTTCGGTGGCTAACGCCAACTTGTTGACCAGGCGGTTTTGCTCGACGCAGGCACAGCCGCATTTGGTGCAGTGGTTATTGTGCAAATGAGGGCATGCCTGACAGATCGCCAGGCGTTCGTCGATCTCGGCCTGATTCCGTCGAGGCATTCCTGCCAGCGTCCACCGCGCCATTGCGGCGGCGAAGTTCCAACCGCGGATGACGAGTGATGGCCCTTCAGCGGCCGGACTTGAGTCCTCGTAGCTGTCGCAGACGGCCTTGTAGGCCGCCTGCTGCTCTGGCGTGAGATCCGTACGAGTTCCGTTGCAGATCGCGACTAAATTCTCGGGTATCTTTTTCATAGTGTGAATGTAATTGTGTAGGGACAGCCTTCTGTCAGCATGTCAAACACCAGCAATAGACCTGGGCAGGGGACTTGGTTTTGAACCGGCTCACTGGAGTTCCCCGCCGTGAAGACCCAACCACTCGGCCCACATGTCAAAGCGGCAAATGGAATGTATGTGTGAGAGCACACGCTCCACGTTGACATGCTATAGACATTGTCGAAGCGTGACATGAAGCCATCATGGCCACCATCCGCCAGCGACCAGTCATTGGGAGGACAAGGGCAATAAGTCACGATAAATGACACAAACGACGGCAATTGATCCAGGCAACAGACGTTGCTCGATGAACTACTGCTGCTTTTGCTCGACGAACTCGACGAGGAGCAGCATGGACAATCTGAGTAAACAGTTGTTGTTGGCATGATTTAGCACATCGTCAGTCTAGCCCGTGCCTTGGTCACACTCAGGCCGCCTGGACCGCAGGACACATCCGTCACGACATCCGTGCAACCGTCGCCACCGCCGCTCGATCCACTTCCACCACCGCTTCCTCCGCCGCTGCCGCCAGAACCACCTGACGACGTTTCCGAACCACCCCCTGACCCGCTGGAGGTGCCTGACCCTGATGTGTCGCTGGTTCCCGATGATCCCGTGGAACCGTCAGAGCCTCCGCTACCACTGCCGCCCCCACCACTGCCGCCATCGCTACCGCCTGATCCACTCCCTCCACTACCGCTGCCGCTATCACCACTGCCGCTGCCACTCACGCTGGAGGTATTGCTGGCCGACTCGGAAGATTGCGATTCCGAAGTGCCGGAGGACTGCGGCTGGAACGAATCCGACGACGCTTCTGATGTCCCAGACGATTCTGATGATTCTGAAGTGTCAGACGAGCCGGATGATGCCGACGACTCTGATGACGCAAACGAACCGGATGACGCCGACGATGTCACGCTGCTTTGACTGGAGGATGTGACGGATTGGGAGCTCGTCTGACTAATGCCGCTCGATCCGACACTGGAACCACTGGAATCGCTCGATGTGCTCGATTCACTGGACGCACTGGACGTGCTCGATGTACTGGACGCGCTCGATTCGCTCGATGTACTGGAGCTCGATTCGCTTGATTCACTCGATGCACTCGACTCGCTGGATGTGCTGCTGCTGGACAGCGATGACTCCGACGAGGTCGACGATTCCGAGGACGTGCTGGAACTGGGCGAACTCTCGGAACTCGACGACATGCTGCTGGACGACTGACTGGAACTGGACTCGCTGGAACTCGATCGACTGGAACTACTCGAGCTTTCTCCCAGGGGATCGATCGGCAGCGACTCGAAGCCAAAGTTGGGGGGCATCGACACGGCTCGGGTCTGGCAAACCAGCTTGCGTCGCTTCCCCTTCCCTTTGACAGTCATTTCCCAGCGCACGTAGTCATCGCAGCCCGATGGCACCCAGGGGACAATCCCCGCATAGGTGATGTCATATTGAAACAGCAGCCATTCGTAATAATCAGGCTCGATCTCGGCAGCGAGTTGGGCTTCGAAGCCACGAAGATACTCGCCCGATTCCGAGATGTTGCCGCTGCCAACTTTGGAGCAGTGAAAGACTTTGGTACCGCCGTTGACCGGAACCCCCGTCACCTCCTTCTTGGCATAACCCGAAACGCGATCCCCTGTGGAATTTCCATAGGTGACAACAATGTGAGCGGGAACGTTGCCCAACACTCCCGCTTCCGACGAAAAGTCTCCGCCGGCAACTTCATCCCAATCATGCCCCAGATTCGCGGCGACGGTCGTCGTTGCTTCCTCTGAGGTTTGCGTTTGGTAGGGGATGAACTTGTTGGATGTGGCCGGCCCAAACAATCCAATAACGCGACGCTGCAGTGTCAGCGCGACGGCGTCCACGAGCAGCGCGGCATTCTCGAAATCGCGCACGAACTCCACGGCCGATGGTCGGCCATAAGCCATGGGGACGGCGCTGCCCAGTTGAGGTGAATCGGAAGGACTGACCCCCGTGATCTTTTGCAGCGCCTCACCCCAGGTCGAAGGGGCGTAGAGTTCCACGTGATACAACTGCCAGAAGTAGCGTGCATCGACGAGTGGCAGCAACCACAGCCGGTCATCCGGGTCGACCCCAGCGGCACTGACTGGCCGCGGAGCCAGCAGGTACATACCCGTCGAGAACCCATCGCCGTCACCATCGGCAAACGTCAAATTCGCCGGCTTTCCCAGCTCGCATGCATCCAGCACCGCCGACAGATTGTTACCCCGAACCAGGAACAACGCGTTCGCCCAGCGTGTGGCTCCGGTTGGCCAGTAGAGCGAATTGATTCGCGGGCGCGGCGGCTTGGGATAGTTGCCGACGGGAAGTCCCACTCGTCGGACGGTCGGCGTATCGAATGCGGGCCAACCCGAAGAACTCGACGACGAAACAGGCGTGCCCGGATTCGTGATGCTGGCGAACCGAGCCTCGCGTATCGCAGTATTTTCCGTGCAGAAAATACTGGCGTGGAGTTCGTGAAGATGCCGGTCAAGCCAGGTGCGGACCGCCCCCTCGGGATCCTCCAGCAGCAGATCGACGCCAGCGAATTGGATCGTCATTGGTCGCTCAAGTCCCAGTAATACGCGCCTTGAAACGCGAGTGAAAACGACGTGAAGTCCCCTTTGCCCTGGCCGGATGCGGGATGCATGGCACTCGTCGGTCGCAGGTATGACATCAGCAGCGGCTCGCCATCATTCGAATAGAGCTGTTGTCCGGCGAGCGACTTCAAGGCGCGTTGCTTCAATGTCAGGCTGCCACGAGTGTTGTCGGTCATCGCGATCGCAGATCGTTCGATCTCATCAAGCAGGATCTTGGACCAGACGCTGACCTGGAAGATCGCCATCTCGACCACACCGGCTGGCCCGGCACCCGTCGGGTCTTCCAAAATGAATTGCGAGTTCGCCGGAGAAACGGTGCAGAAGATCTGGTCCTGAACTTCAACCCCCGGCCACGGCACATCGGAGATGAAACAAGTCGACTCGCCGCCGAACAGGTCGCTGATGTCGCTGCGCAGTTTGTCGACAATGGCCTGCAGGACCAGGGTTTGATTGGTCCCGCCGACCTCGCAGCTATTGTTGAAACTATCTGGCATGGCCAGGATCTCCTTGCGTACTAATCATTAGTCAAAGTTGGTGTCGAATTCGTCGACCCACCGTTCGTCCAGCCGTTGAAGCCCATCTTCAACACGTCTGACGGAACGGGCTGACGGGCAAGCGCGAACACAAATTCGGCGTTCGCGCGATAGATGTCCTTTCCATCGGCACTCTTCGACACCGTGCCACCCAGCAGCTTCGACTTCAGCAGCGTTTGTGAAATCCCGCTCAGCGTCGCCGACCCACCATCCATCGCTTCCGGATCTGGAAAGGCGGGCCACGCGCCGGCTCGTTCAGCCCGAATTCGCACGATGCGGCGGGTCTGTCCGTCGCTCAGTGCAATCACCGCAGTCTTCGGCCGTGAATCGATCCCCTCGCCAGCGAAGGGGGTCGTCGCAATTGGCATGGCCGCTCGCATGGTCCGGGTCTGATAGATCGACTCCATCTGCCAGGTTGTGTACATGTTGACGCGATGGCCTTCGCTGAACCAGGGTACATCTTCCTCATCCAGAGATGGTGCCGTCGCCGCTGTGACCGTGGCCTTAGGCAGGCCGCTTGCTGTCCCATTCTGGTCACTCAACTGGTTGTCGCTGTTGATACCGCCAATGACAGCCATGACGCCCTGCAGGAAGCCCCGGAAGATTCCCATCAATGACAGCGGCCCCTCATACGCCGTGGAGTCAGCGTCATAGCCACCGGCCGAACGAGTGGAGTCGTAGTTGCTGGCGAAAGCGGGTAGATCGCTTTCCGCGATCTGTTTATTGAAGCCTTTCGTGCGAATCGTTAGGCCCTGCAGCACATTTGGCGGTCGCCAGCACGAGGCGGTCACACGAACCACGTTGACGTCCCCGGTATGGTCTGTAATGCAGATGTCATTAAAGACGACCGTTCCCGGAGGATCGGGGTTCTCATTCGGCGCCACTCCCTCAACTTTGGCAACGACGATCGCCAGACCCAGCATGATCAGCTGACCTTTGTCAGACGTTCGATCCCCTTCCAGCAATACCGTGCATTGAGACGTCACCTTCAGCCCGTCCTGACTTAGCGTCTGCTCGCTGTGTTCGACGGACCAGCGTCGCGCGGGAGCAGGTGCCGAAACCGCTACTTCCGAATCGCGAATCCTGTACTGCAATCGCTTGCCATCTTCCGTGGCAATGAAGTCCATCTGATCACGTCGCATCCCCGGTTGCAGAGGTGGCACGACCAGGTAACGGAACCAGTGCGGGCTGAAATTTGATGTCGCCAATTCCAGCAATCCACGATACGTCCGCGTCAGCCGTAAATTG
>CBIHQO010000461.1:0-5799 GCA_966211735.1 uncultured Schlesneria sp. | reverse complement strand
TCACCGGGGCCTCCAAGGGAATCGGAGCGTCGATCGCTCTGCATATGGCTGCGGAAGGGGCTTTGGTCGTCGTCAATTACGCGACCAGTAAAGAAGGAGCCGACCGTGTCGTCAACGAAATCACGAGCAAGGGTGGCAAGGCGGTCGCAGTCAAAGCCGACGTCTCGAAGCCTGGTGAGATCGAAGGACTCTTCAACGAAACGAAGAAGGCCTTCGGTAAGGTCGATATCCTGGTTAACAACGCGGGGATTTACGAATTCTCTCCGCTGGTCGAGATGACCCCGGAACACTTCCACAAACAATTTGACCTCAACGTGCTGGGCCTGCTGATGGCGTCCAAGGAAGCGGTCAAGCACTTCGGCAACAATGGTGGCAACATCATCAACATCAGTTCGGTCGTCGCGACGCTCGCGACGCCCAACGCATCCGTCTACAGCGCGACCAAAGCCGCTGTCAACGCGATCACCCGGTCACTGGCTCAAGAGTTGGGGCCGAATAAGATTCGAGTCAACTCGATTAACCCCGGTATGGTCGAAACCGAAGGGGTGAAGTCATCCGGTATCGGCGAAAGCGAGATGCGAAAGCAGATCGAAGCCCACACCCCCTTGGGTCGCATTGGCCAACCGCAAGACATCGCACCAGCAGCGGTGTTTCTGGCGTCTGCCGATTCCGCATGGATTACGGGTGAATCGTTCTACATCTCTGGCGGCATGCGATGACCCACTAACATCGTCATCGTCAGAGATTTCGAGACCGCGGTTTGGCAGCCCCCGCCAAACCGCGGTCGTTTCGTTTTGTGGTGTCCAGGTTGGCGGCACTCGTTGCGACGCTCCCAACGGCGTTTTATGATAGCTTTGGCTGGATAGGTTCAATTCGCCGTGAGCCCTGGAATCAGTGAGCCAGAGATTGTGGTCCAATCATCGAGCGCTGTTGCTGGTCGTCATAATCGCCGGGTCGAGCCTGTCGACACACGCCCAAGAGAATTCTTCGCGAACGCTCATTGAATCTCGAATGGTTCATCTGCGCAACAAGCCTGACCGGGAGTGGTCGGATTTCCCTGAGGTTGCCGAAAGAGCTCGGCTGTCGCAGACATTCAATTCGACAAAGAATGCCACTGAGTCTTGCTTGATGTTGCGACAACAGGACGTGAAAGAGTCTTGGTCTGTGTCATTGAACGGCAAGCGGCTCGCTGAACTCACGCGCGATGAGAATGACATCACGATCGCGCTCGCGGTGCCGGCTGGTTCGCTGAAAGAAGGTGAGAATCTGCTGGTGATCGAGGCCTCATCCCCGAAGTCGCCGACGGATGACATTCGAGTCGGATCGATCGCGATTTACCAACGATCACTGGCGGAAGTCCAGTCGGAGGCCACGCTGGAAGTGACGGTCACTGACGAGGAATCACGTGAACAGCTGCCGAGTCGACTCACGATTGTCGATCCAACGGGGTCGCTGGTTCCGTTCGGATCCAAATCAGATGAACAACTGGCCATCCGAGCAGGAACCATCTACACGGCAACGGGGCGAGTCACCGTCAAGCTGTCGGCCGGTGACTACACCGTCTATGCGGGGCGCGGGTTTGAATATTCGCTCGCTCAAGTCAGCATCGTTGTGAAGGCTGGCGAACGTCATCATGAAGTATTATCGATTCGCCGCGAGGTACCGACACCAGGATCGGTCGCCTGTGATCCTCATCTGCATACGTTGACTCATTCCGGTCATGGCGACGCGTCGATCGAAGAGCGGATGATCACGTTGGCAGGTGAAGGAATCGAGCTACCCGTCGCTACCGATCATAACGTTCACGTCGACTATGAATCGATTGCCCGGAAATTGGGTGTGCGAAGGTACTTTACGCCAGTGGTCGGCAACGCAGTGACGACCGCGCGCGGGCATTTCAACGTTTTCCCTGTACGAATCGGCACCAAGGTTGTCGATCACAAACAGACGGACTGGAAGCTCTTGTTTGACGAGATCTACCAGGCACCCGATGTGCAGATCGCCATCCTCAATCACGCCCGAGACCAGCACAGCGGTGTTCGTCCATTTGGCCCTGGACTGTATAACGCGGTGGTCGCGGAAAATCTCGAGGGATCGCCGTTACTTTTCAACGGAATGGAAGTGGTGAACTCGGGAGCTACGCAGTCGGATGTGCTGCAACTGTTTCGCGACTGGATGGGGCTCATCAATCGCGGACACTATGTGACCCCGGTCGGCAGCAGCGATTCGCACGACGTTGCTCGTTACATTCCTGGGCAGGGACGGACCTACATCCGCGGCCATGATCGCGAGCCGGGCGATTTGTCAGTTCAGAGTCTCATGAAGAATTTTCGCCAGGGACATGTGATGGTCAGCTATGGATTGCTCGTCGAAATGACCATTGATGACAAATGGAGTTCTGGCGATCTTGTACCTCGCGCCGATCATGCGGCGCGTGTCCATGTCCGAGTGCTGGGGCCGCATTGGGTTAGCGCAGACCGAGTCATGTTATTTGCGAACGGAGCGTTGATTCGCGAAGAGCGGATTACTGACGATCAAGTTTCTAGACGGGAACGCGGAGTCAAATGGCAGGGCGACTGGCAGATCGAGCGTCCAATCCACGATGTCCATCTGGTTGCGATCGCGATGGGCCCGGGTATTGATCGGCCCTACTGGCGAACCGCCAAACCGTATCAGCCGACATCCACCGACCCGACAACTCATGTGATCGGCTGCAGCGGGGCGATCTGCCTGGATACGGACGATGGCCAGCGAACGTCCGCTCGAGACTATGCCGAACGATTGGTTAGTGCCACGAAAGGCGATGTTGAAAAGTTGCTGGCCCGACTCTCTGATTACGACGAAGCAACTGCAGCACACGTCGCTCATATACTTCACAAGTCTGGCATTTCGTTGAGCGATTCCAATCAGGCCCTCATTCAGACGATGCCCAGCATCAAAGCCGGATTTCAGCAATATCTGGACGCGTGCAAAGCAAGCGACGTGGCGAGAGCGACGAAGTTCTGACTGCGGAAAGTCGCACTCTTCAACGCTTGAGACAATCGTGATGATGCGATCTACTCACATCTGCACGCGACCGCCTTTTTGCGACTCAAGCCGATGGAGCCAATATGCTGACTCGCCGAAGTTTTCTTGCAACCACCGGTGCTGGATTGTTGGGAGCCTCGCTGACATTTGGGGCCGAACCAAAGCCAGTACTGCCGAAAAAGCTGGCGGTTGTGACAACGCTCTGGAACTATCGGTCGCACGCCTGGCATATGGCCGAGCGATTCCTGCATGGTTATCCCCTGCGGGGCCGTTGGCATCGGCCTGCCATTGAAATCGTATCAGCCTACGTCGACCAGACCCCTGAGGGAGACTTGAGTGCCTCGCGAGCGAAGGAGTTTGGCTTCACGATCTACCCATCGATCGCCGAAGCGCTACGATGCGGCGGCTCGAAGCTCGCCGTCGATGCCGTCTTGATCATTGGCGAGCACGGCGACTATCCCCTCAATGAGATCGGCCAGAAGCAGTATCCGCGGTATCAGTTCTTCAAGCAGGTGACGGATGTCTTCGCCAAAGACGGACGAGCCGTACCAATATTCAACGACAAGCATCTCTCCTGGAAATTCGAACAGGCTCAAGAGATGGTCGAACTTTCCAAGTCGATGAACTTTCCGTTTCTGGCGGGTTCGTCGCTACCTGTCACCTGGCGAATGCCATCGGTGGACCTCCCCTATGGTGCCGAGATCGAAGAGTTAATGTGCGTCGCCTTCGGTGCCGTCGACATCTACGACTTCCATGCGCTCGAAGCGATGCAGTGCATGGCCGAACGCCGGAAGGGAGGGGAAACCGGTGTCTCGGCGATTCATGCCTTGCGTGGTGGCGCGGTTTGGAAGGCGATGGACGCCGGCTCGTGGGAAGCGGGCGGATGGAGTCCTCAACTCTTCGAATCGTGTTTGTCGCGCAGCCATACGCTGGCTCAGCCCGAGACCTTCAGTCATCGCTATCCGACACCGGCACAGATTCGCGAATGGGTGAAGGAGCCGATCGCGTATCGCTTCGAATACGTCGACGGCACCAAAGCCACGATGCTGTTGATGAATGGTCTGGTCACGGACTTCAACTTCGCAGCGAAGCTGAAGGGACAACCGGAACTCGTGTCGACGCAGTTCCACCTGCCGCCCAACCCAAACGTCGTCTATTCCGCCGCTCTGATGAACGGCGCTGAAACAATGTTCATGACGGGCCGCGCGCCGTATCCCGTCGAGAGGACGCTGCTCACCAGTGGCCTGGTCGAAGCAGGCATGACATCTCTCGCCAACGGGCAGAAGCGGATGGAGACTCCGCGACTTGCCGTGCGCTACACCGCGCCACGCGAATCGCTCTTCGTTCGCGAATAATTTCGGATGTAGCCTATTTCGCCAAGAGATCGGGGCTACAAATGATGCGCATTACTTGCCGCCGAGCAAGTCGAGTAGAGCTGCGGACATGGTCGTCACGCCGGTCTCAACCGCTTCCTGTGCGTCAGGATAATAGAATGGCGAATGCAGTGAGGGTGGCATCTTGCCACTTTCTTTCATCTTCGCCAGACGGTCGGCATTCACCGAGCCCAGTCGAAACATAAAAATCGGAACGCCAGCCAGTCCATACTCCGAGAAGTCTTCGCCGCCCATCGACTGTTCCGACGGGACGACGTTTGCGTCGCCCAACACACGTCGAAAGACGGGAACGACTCGTTCGACGAGTGCTTCGTCGTTGCGCGTGGCCGGCGTGGCATCCGAAAACTCGATCGTCGGTTCTGGAGCCCCGGCACTCGCCGCGGCCGCCTTGGCCTTGCGCTTAATCCCGTCGAGCAACCGTTGACGAATCTCCGGTCCGTAGCTGCGAACGGTTAACTGCAGCCGACAATTGTCGCTGATGATGTTGTGCTTGGTCCCACCATGGATCGAACCAACGGTGACGACGGCGGGCTCGAACGGCGAGTTCTCGCGACTGACGAGCGACTGTAGATCCACCACCAGATGGGCAGCTTGTAGGATGGGATCGATTGTCGTGTGCGGGAATGCGCCATGGCCACCCTTCCCCTTCATCACGATGTCGACACTGTCCACGTTCGCCAGAATATAACCAGCCCGGTAACCAACTTGTCCCGTCGCCAGTGTCGCATCAACGTGCAATGCCAAGGCATACTTGGGTCGCGGAAAGCGAGTGAACAAACCATCTTTCAGCATCGCCTGAGCACCATTGCCGACCTCTTCCGCCGGTTGCCCCACGAACATCACCGTGCCATGCCAAGCGTCTTTGTGTGCCGCCAGATAGCGAGCGACACCGATCTGGCACGTGATATGAATATCATGCCCACAGGCATGCATCACACCGACATCATTTCCTTTCGGGTCTTTCGCTATGACCTTGGAGGCAAAGGGTAACCCCGTCGCTTCGACCACAGGCAGCGCATCGAGATCGGTACGGATCATGATGGTCGGGCCATCACCATTCTTGAGGATTCCGACGATCCCCGTCTGACCAACTCCCGAGGTGACTTCGATCCCCAGCTTCTTCAGTTCTTCCGCCAACTTCGCCGCGGTTCGTTCTTCGCGAAACGAAAGTTCGGGGTTTGTATGAAAGTCTCGGTAGACCAGGAGCAACTCATTCACATGTTTCTTTGACCAGTCAGCGGGCGAATCATCGGCCGCAACACACCTCGCGCACATAACCAGAGCAGCAAGGCCGAACATGGCAATTCGCATGATGAGCTCTTCTCCAGAAGTGGGACCAGCCAGACCTTCGAATCCTGATAGCAGCGGTCGATCAAGT
>CBIHQO010000460.1:0-5814 GCA_966211735.1 uncultured Schlesneria sp. | reverse complement strand
TTCGTCATGAAGTCAATTTTGTCGCGACTGCCTAACGCAATCCAACAGAGCGAGAGTCAAACCGCTGCGACGATCTCTTTCCATCGGTGACGATGTCGTGTGGTTTGTGGTCAATTCCTTTTAGGGTTGAGGTTCTGCCGGCCATGATTCGCCCGGAGTCTCAGATCGCACGTTGAAGGTCTGCTTTTCCCCTCTGCTCTCCGTTCAACTCCTCACGCCACACTGCTATCATCGCTTTTCGATGCGTTGGCAACTGGAGTTCTAGCGACGGGAGCGGGCGGATGGTGTTTCGAATTTGGGCAGCAGCCCTGGTTTCTGTTTGCCTGATCAGTTCTCAGTCGGCTTATTCCCAGACCTCTTCGCCGCTTCCCGCCGCAACCCATCCGCGAGTTCCTGGCTTTGAACGGTTCTATGCCGCTGAACCAGACGCAGATGATGAAGATGCCGTGAAGCTCGATCCGGTGACGGGGGGGCGACTGCTGCTCGGTGAACTGAACTGCACATCCTGCCATGCGGCGTCGGCCGAGCTAAAGAGTGTTGTCAGCAACAAACGAGCTCCCATTCTGGACGAGATCGGTACCCGAGCCCGGGTCGAATGGCTACGCGAATTCATCGGCAAGCCGCATGCCACCAAACCCGGGACGACGATGCCCGATGTGCTGGCCACATTGCCGGAGGCAGACCGTGCCCCCGCAGTTGAAGCCTTGGTTCATTTCCTGGCGTCGACAGGAGCAGTGACCGATGCTCACCCCGATAAGAATTCGGCAAAAAAAGGGGAAGCCGCCTTTCAAAAATTCGGCTGTGTTGCCTGCCATCAATCGCTGGACGGCAAGCTGGCAGACCTGACGACATCGGTCGCCTTGCCCGACATCGGTAAGAAGTACTCGGTCCCCAGTTTGATGGCATTTCTGAAGGATCCGCTGAAGTCGCGTCCTTCCGGACGGATGCCAGCATTGGGTCTGAAGGATGAAGATTATCGCGACATTGCACAATACTTTGTGAAGAATGTCGAACTGATACCGAACGTCAAGTATGCCACCTATGAAGGAACTTGGAGCGACGTTCCCGATTTCGGAGCCCTCACGCCGAAGTCGACGGGCCAGTGTGCTGGTTTCGATCTGACGGTGGCTGGCCGAGAGAACAATTTCGGCATCCGCTTCACGACGTTTGTGAAGATCACGAAGCCTGGACAGTACCAGTTTCATCTGGCCTCCGATGATGGTAGTCGTCTGACAATGAATGGCGAAGTCGTCGTGGACAACGGTGGCGTGCATCCACACTCGTCGAAATCCGGCAAGAAGATTCTGGATGTGGGCTTTCATGAGATGATTGTCGACTACTTCCAGGGAGGTGGCGAATGGTCGCTGGATGTCGAGATCTCCGGCGGCGGACTGAAGCAGCAGACAGTGGCCAGCTTCATTTCCATTGAGCCGAAAGATCCCGAACCAACCACCGCGAAACCTGGATTCTCGGTGAATCAATTGCTCGCGGATCAGGGCAAGGCCCTCTTCGGTTCGTTGGGTTGTGCCGCCTGCCATCAGATGAAGCAGGGGGACAAGCAACTTGCTTCGGAACTGAAGGCGAAGCCGTTTGCCGAATTGAACGGTGCCAGTGGATGCCTTGCGGAGACACCGACAGGTAAGGCGCCTCGCTTTGGTCTCAGCGCCAAACAACGTGCCGCCCTGGTCGCGGTGCTGAAATCAAATACCGAAGAGTCCGCTGCCGAAAAAATCCATCGAACGCTGGCGTCGCTGAACTGTTACGCCTGCCACAAACGCGGCCAACTGGGCGGCGTCGAGAAAGCTCGTGATCCTTATTTCGAATCGCTGCAGAAGGAAATGGGCGACGAGGGACGCTTACCGCCGATCATCACGGGCGTGGGAGACAAGTTGCGCCCGGAATGGTTGAAGCAGGTATTAATGAATGGCGCCGATGACCGCAAGAATTATATGGTCGTCAAGATGCCGAAGTTCGGTGGAAACAATGTTGGCCCCTTGGTTGAAGCCTTCGCTGCGGTCGACTTGAAGCTGGAACCATTGCCGACCGTCGAATTTCCGGAGCCCGAGTATCGCGTGAAGGCCGCCGGCCGCCATCTGGTCGGTGGTCAGGCTCTGTCGTGTATCAAGTGCCATGATTTTGGCCCCCATCCATCGACCGGTGTCCGGGCCATCAGTCTGACAACCATGAACAAACGCCTGCGGCCCGAATGGGTGGACCGCTATCTGCGCGATCCACAACTCTTTCGACCCGGGACACGAATGCCCGCCCCGTGGCCATTTGGAATGGCGACGATTCGCGACGTGCTGAATGCGAACGTCGATCAGCAGATCGCTGCGGTCCGTCTGTATCTCTCTGACGGTGATAAAGCCGCTGTCCCGGTCGGACTGGTCCGTGAGCCGATGGAATTGAAGCCGATCGACGAACCGATCCTGTATCGCAATTTCATCGAAGGGGGCGGAAGTCGAGCAATCGGTGTCGGCTTCCCCGAAAAAGTGAATCTGGCCTGGGATGCGAACGAGATGCGGCTGGCCCTCATCTGGCACGGTGCATTTATTGATGCGTCGCGCCACTGGACGGGACGTGGTGTCGGATTTGAAGCTCCGCTCGGGGATCACCTGATTGCTCTGCCATCGAACGCTCCTCTGGCCAAGCTGGCTTCGCCGAATGATGCCTGGCCGACAGGGATGGCTCGCGAAAATGGTTATCGGTTCCTGGGCTACAAGTTGGATGCCAAGCAGCGACCCTTGTTCCGGTATTCGTACGCCGGACTGACGGTCGAAGACGAATCAGTGCCACTGACGAAAGCGGGCGAACCGTTCGCAGGAATCGACCGGACCATCAAACTATCCGGAGCCACCACCGAGTCGCTGTATTATCGTGCCGCTGCCGCCGGCAAGATTGAGAAGCTTGCCAACGACGAGTACCGCATTGACGGCTTCTGGACGATGAAGCTGTCCGGAGGCGAACCCCCGATCCTGCGTCAGGTCGGCGGACAGTCGGAACTTCTGGTGCCAGTGAAACTGATGAATGGATCAGCGACGATCAAACAGTCTTACGTCTGGTGACCACCGTTGCGTTCCCTATTCGATCAATCATTCATCGCTCAGTGAGATGCAGAGGATTCCAGATGCGTTGCCTGACTTTAGCATTGGCACTTGTCGCGACTTTGACACTGTCGCCTGCCGTTCATGCCGCCGATAAAGCTCCCGTCGAAAATGACTTCTACCGACTGATCCCGTTCGACATCCCCAAAGACATCATGCTGGAAGCCGGAGGCATTGAACTGCTGCCGGACGGCAAACTGGCGATTTCGACTCGTCGCGGCGAGATCTGGCTGGTCGACAAGCCGTTTGCGGATCCCCCGAAGGATGAAAAGTGGACTCGATTCGCTCATGGGCTGCATGAAGTCCTGGGAATCGCTCAACGCGACGGCTGGATCTATGCCACTCAGCGCGGAGAGGTGTCGCGACTCAAGGATACCGATGGCGATGGCAAGGCGGACTTGTACGAGACCGTCAACGACGACTGGCACATCGGAGGTGACTATCACGAATACGCCTTCGGATCGAAGTTCGATCGTGATGGAAACATCTGGGTCGTCCTGTGCCTGACCGGGTCATTCAGCAGCGATCACAAGTATCGCGGCTGGTGCCTGCGGATCACTCCCGATGGCAAAGCGATTCCAACCTGCAGCGGCATTCGCTCGCCCGGGGGAATCGGCATGAATGCCGACGGCGATATGTTCTACACCGACAACCAAGGTCCGTGGAATGGCACGTGCGAACTGAAGCAACTCATCCCCGGCAAGTTCATGGGGCATCCTGGTGGATTCAAGTGGTACGACCTGCCCGAAGTCAAAGCGGCAATTGGACCGAAGCCGAGAGAGCCCGAAAGCGGTAGCCGGTTCATGACCGAAGCCGAAAAGATTCCCGAGTACGAACCGCCAATCATCATGTTCCCCTATTCCAAGATGGGGAAATCAGCGAGCGGCATCGCCTGCGATACAACTGGAGGCAAGTTCGGCCCGTTCGAGAAGCAGATGTTCGTCGGCGATCAGAGCGACAGCACGGTGATGCGTTGCTTCCTCGAAAAAGTCGATGGCCACTTTCAGGGAGCCTGCTTCCGCTTCCGAGAAAACTTCGGTTCCGGAACCTTGGCAATGGAAATGACGCCGGATGGGTCGATGTTTGTCGGCGGCACAAATCGTGGCTGGGGATCGCGTGGGCCGAAGCCGGGGGCCTTGGAACGCATGGTCTGGACTGGCAGAGTGCCGTTTGAAATCCACGAGATGCGAGCGAAGCCTGATGGATTCGAACTGACGTTCACTCAGCCGGTCGACCCAGCCACGGCGGGCGATTTGAAGAGCTACGCCATGACCAGCTATACCTACATCTTCCAGTCGGCCTACGGCAGCCCCGAAGTCGATCAAGGCTCTCCCAGGATCACAGCAGCAACGGTAGCTGCCGACAAGTTGAGCGTGCGTCTCACCGTCGAAGGCCTGAAGGCCGGCAACATTCACGAACTGGTTTCAAGCGGTGTGAAGTCAGCCGACGGATTGCCGCTGCTCCATAAGGAAGCGTTCTACACGCTGAATCGAATCCCGAAGTGACGAAAACTGCTGAGTAGACGCTCGCACGTGGTGGGGCGGGAGAGATCGTAGGCGCTGTGATTTTATCGCCACCGATCTTGAATCGGTGGTTCTCTCGCCTCTGCACTCCTCACAAACAACTGGCACAGTCATACTTGATGTAGTGCGCAAGCGCGGGGACCACCGAGATGAACTCGGTGGCGTGCAAATCACACGCTCGGAGTGTGCCCTCTACATTTGTGGACGCGTTACTTTGATCGTTTAGGCACTGGCTTCGCTCGGTGCGTTCGGATCGCTGTCAGGGCCTTCTGGAAGTCATCCGGCAACGGTGCTTCGAACTCCAAACGCTTCCCTGTTACCGGATGATTGAAGCAGAGTCGGAACGCATGCAGAGCCTGACGTTGAATCAGGATCTCGTCCTCTTCTTCCGGCAAGTTGTCGATCAAATCCGACAACCACAACGCCGCATGGCCTTCATACAGGCGGTCTGCGACAACTGGATGCCCCAGGTGGTGCATATGCACTCGTAACTGATGCGTGCGACCGGTCTGCGGACAAAGTCGCATGAACGAAAAGCCGTTGTGTCGCTCCAGCGTTTCATAGAAGGTCGCCGCGAATCGAGAGTTGCCGCTTTCCGGGCAGACCATCATTCGTTCGCGGTTGCGCTGACTGACTCGCACATGTGTCTCGATGAAGTCTCGATCGAACGAGACTTCACCCCAGACGATCGCCCGGTATTCTTTGTCGACTGTCCGTTGTTCAAACTGGCTGCTCAGATGAGCGTGGACCGTGTTGTCCTTGGCCACGACCAGAACACCGCTCGTGTCGCGGTCGAGTCGATGCACGATTCCGGCACGATGCTTTCCGGCGACATCGCTCAACTTGTCGAAATGAAACTGCAAGGCCCCCGCCAGCGTCCCCAGGTAGATGCCACGGCCTGGGTGAACAATCATGTTCGCTGCTTTATTGATGACGATCAGCGAATCGTCATCGTACATGATATTTAGCGGAATATCTTCGGGGGGCAGCGTCCGGTCGGGAATCTCGGGAAGACGGTATTCGACACAGTCATTCACTCGCAATCGACGAGCGATCTTGACTGGCAGCCCATTGACCATGACCCCTTTCGCATCAATCACGCGCTGAAAAGCAGCGCGACTGAAGTTGGGGTGCAGGCGCGTCAGGTAGTGATCGATTCGCCAGCCATGAGCCCGCGCCTCGACGAC
>CBIHQO010000459.1:0-5822 GCA_966211735.1 uncultured Schlesneria sp. | reverse complement strand
GACGGCCTGGCATGTTATGCCCGGCCGTCGTGCATTTCGTATCGCGGCAAATTCAACGAGAAGGCTCAAGGACACAACGAGGAATGCGGCAAGGCCTTTTGACGATCAGATTCTCCCTTTGCGTCTCTGCGCCTTCGCGCCTTCGCGTTGAAAATCCCCACCTTTCTCGAAACAACTTCGACATGGCCATCCCTTCAAGAGGCCACGGCCACCTCGAAGTCGGTGAGCATCCGCATCGGCCATCATCACACGCCGATTGGAATCGGGTTTTGAAATCAACTTTTCAGGAAGGAAACAACCTTCCAATCGCCGAGATGACATGTTTCAATTGAAGGGCTCCGAACATCCAACACGGATTCACTTCCCCAGAAACTTCGCCATCGATGCGCGTGCGCACCTTTCGCCAACTGCCATTCATTGTCGCCGCGTCTTCCGGAATCATGCTTCTGCTCGCCGGTTGCAGTGGGGACGCGCCGATCAACCGGACGCGCGAAGCAGCGAACAGACAATCTCAGCCAAACCAGACCCGCCACTATCTCGGTGAGGACGTTGCTGACGAAGAGCGTCCAGCGCAGCCTTCGGCCAACGCGAAATGGACTGACGGAACAGCCGCATCGGGACTCAACTTTACTTACCGGAATGGGATGGAGGGAAAACAGTACACGATTCTGGAGTCCGTCGGAGGAGGCGTCGCGTTGTTCGACTACGACTCGGACGGCGACCTGGACGTGTTGCTTCCCGGCGGGGGCACGATCTCCACCACGGCGCCGCTCAAAATCACGGGTCTGCCAACCGGTCTGTTCCAAAACGATGGGCAGGGACGATTCACGGATGTGTCGCAGAACATCCATTTGAAAACGACCTTGCCGATGTCACACGGCGCATTCGTCAGCGACTTCAATCGCGACGCTCATCCCGATGTACTGATGACCGGATATGGCGGAGTGCGCTTGCTGCAGAATGACGGCCAGCAACTCGTTGATATAACCACCCAGTCAGGGTTAGCGCTGACGGATTGGATCACCGCGGCAAGCTGGGCCGATGTCAACCGCGACGGCTGGCCGGATCTGCTCATCGTTGGATATCTCGAGTGGGATCCGGTTCCCGATGAATTCTGTGGCGATCGAGCGAACCGTGTTCGCGATGTCTGCCCTCCGCAGAAATATGCGGCATCGCGACAACACCTGTACTTGAACAACAAGAACGGGACTTTCTCCGAAATAACGGATGCGCTGGAAGGCGAAAGTCGCGGCAAGGGACTTGGTATCGTCGCCTTGGATCTGAACGACGATCAGTGGATCGATTTCTATGTCGCCAACGACCAGGTCGCGAATCAACTCTATCTGGGAGGACCAACCTTCTCGCTACGCGAAATCGCGATCACATCGGGGACGGCCGGAAGCGAATTTGGTGCCCCTGAAGGAAGCATGGGGGCCGACGCAGCCGACTACAATGGCGACGGACTGCCAGACTTGTGGGTCGTCAACTATGAACTGGAAGACAACTCGCTCTACCGCAATCGTGGCAACGGGGTCTTCAGTCATGCCACCGTCCAGGCGGGATTGGGAGGGCTCGGCAGAACATACGTCGGCTTCGGAACAGGCTTCGCCGATTTCGACCTGGATGGCTGGCTGGACCTCTTCATCATCAACGGCCATGTTCTGTACGAAACGGGTCGCAGCTCCTATTTGCAGTTCCCCTTTTTATTGCGAAATGAGGCGAGTGGCGGGGGACGACGTTTTCGAGATGTTACGGCGCAGACAGGCGGCACGTGGTTCGGACAGAGACACGCCGGGCGTGGTGCTGCGGTTGGCGACCTCGACAATGACGGCGACTTGGATTTGATTGTGGTCGAGCAAAATCGGCCCGTCAGCGTGCTGTACAACCAACACCAACCCGCCAACTGGCTATCGATCGAACTTCAAGGAGTCGACTCTGAACCAGGCGCGGTGGGTGCCACTGTTCGCTATCAGTTCGAAGGACGCGAACTCGTCCGCCATGTTCGCTCGGGTGCGGGATACCTGTCGCAATTCGATCAACGAGTCCTACTCCCCGCGAATCGTGACAGTGTCGCTGAAGTCACCATCAAGTGGCTCACCGGCAAATCCGAACGATTTAAAGATCTGCGGCGAAATTCAACCAATAGACTGAAAGAGGGGCGGGGTGAGCCGCAGTAAACGATCATCCCGCGACAATCGGCCAGCCCATCGTGCGTCTGGCAAGCCCTCGTTGACGACGCGTCGCTACGGAATGAAGGTTCTGGGGCTGACGCTGTTGGGGTTGGGACTCTGTTCGTTTTTGTACTATCAGTATTCGAGCCGCCTCGCCGCTCGTGCGGATTACGTACGCGCCCGCGAATTGCTTGCTCAAGATCCGCGTGAAGCTGAACGTCTGGCGGAACTGGCGGTCGACAACGCGGGAGGGAACTACCCGGCAGCGCAACTGCTTCGCTGTCGAGCTTTGGCGATGACCGGTGAATGGGAAGCCGCGTTGGGGTGCTTCTCCTTAATCCGCGATTTCAAAACGTGTGACGCAACGGACCTGCTCGCGTTAGGCGAATCGGCCCTCCAGGCAGGCGAGTGGAAAGTCGCAACGGAATCACTCGCTGCCAGCCTGGCCAAACCGGGTACTCACGCGTCACGTGCGCGAGAACTCTTGATTCGGCTCGATCTGCAATTTCGTCGCCCCGAAGACGCACTCCGGCGATGTCGCGAATGGCAGGTCGCCGAACCAAATGCCGCTTTGCCGTGGGAGATTTCGGGCGACATCAACACCAGCAGAATCAACTTCGCATCCGCGATGCACGACTACCGTCAGGCCCTGCAGCGATCTCCTGCACCAGCGCTCCAGACAGAAATTCGCTCGTCGCTTGCCCAGCTTCTCGTCCATACGGGCGAGTCGGTCGCCGCTCGACGCGAATTCGACAAGCTCATCGACGCAGCCCCCCTCACCGGTAAACTCCAATTGAGTTATGCGCAGCTCTTACGGACCGAAGGTCGAAACCTCGACGCGCTCGCCGAGATTGATCAGCACATCCTGCGGAATGGCCCCTCATCGGAATCACTCAAGCTCAGGGGAATCATTCATCTCGACGAAGGGCATGTCAGCGAAGCCGTGCGAGATTTGAAGGATTCAGTGAAAGCAAACCCGTTCGACATTGGCGCTCAGCACAAGCTCGCGCAAGCGTACCTGCAGTCAGGCGACCCCGCTGCTGCTCAGCCGCATTCGGATGCCAGTCGCAAGCTAACCGACGCTACCTACCGCATTTCGGAAGTGGAAGAGCAATTAAATCGCGACCCCTCGAACAGCAAGTTGCAGCGAGAACTCGCATCCCTGCGCGCCATTCTGGGCCGATAAGACTCGATCGGGACTGCCACGACACAGCCTTTCGTTTAACCGCGTGGGCATCGCCCCGCGCGTCATAGAGAGTCAGACCACGTGCTCAGATCGACAAGTAGTAAATGCCCTTTGCGGCAAGTCAGCTAAATATTAACTCGCCTAACGTCGACGAAAGTCGATGGCATCATCGGTCGAGGCATTCGCCAAGTCGCCAGTCACGCGTGAAATCCGCAACTTCAACGCGCCAACATATTTTTATACTTGACATCCGAACCTTACGATTGCAGCATACTTTTGGACATTCGTCCAGTTCCATGATTTCGCAACACTGATCAATCACGATCTAACTTTCATTTCATTTTTGTGTTGTTTTCTCAATTCAGGAGCTTACCATGCGACGAACTCGCACCCTCACGCATCGTTCGAGATTTGAGCGATCAGGATTTACGTTGATTGAACTGCTGGTGGTCATCGCGATCATCGCCGTTCTGATCGCACTCCTGCTTCCAGCAGTGCAACAAGCCCGCGAAGCAGCACGGCGAACGCAGTGCAAGAACAACCTGAAGCAACTCGGCTTGGCACTACATAATTTCCATGACACTTTTCGCAGGTTTCCTCACGGATGCGCTCCTGACACAAATGGCGATGGGGGTACTATCCAAGCTGCGTGGGGTTCGTCGTGGAAGGTCCATATCCTTCCCTACATTGATCAGGCACCTATCTATACAAAATGGCAATTCAGCAATAGTAGTGGATACACCAACGGTAATAATATGCCCCTGACGAATGGGCTAAATCTCCCGGCGCTACGCTGCCCGTCATCGACACTTCCCGAGAAATACGCATCATCCAATAACGCTGGTGCGATTCAGATGTTCACGACTTATACGGGAACAGCTGGCGCGGCCACCAACACGGGAACGCTAAATGTCAATCCGTTCAATCAATTCTCGAACGGCGTCTATAGTGGTTGGACCAGTGGAAATGGAACCCTATATCCCAACAGTAAGACGAATTTGAAAGACATGACCGACGGATCAACCAATTGCTTTATGGTTCATGAAGAAAGCGATAATCAGTACGATTCAAACAACATCAAGGTCACTGGTGGCTTCACTGCAATTACCAGTCAGGGTCCGCATGGTTGGACGATGGGTGCTGACGGGACCCCCGGTCAGTTGCAGGATATTCCACCTGCGTTCAGAAATGGCGGAGATGCTCGCTCATTTAACTGCTCAACAGTGAGATGGGCGATTAATGCTCGCGGTGTCGCCGGAACACTCGGGGACAACGACAATACGGGTGCTAATGTTCCAATTAACTCTGTTCATGTTGGTGGCGCGCACGTTTTAATGGGAGACGGGTCTGGCCGATTCATTTCACAGAATATTGACTTCAACACACTCTTGAAGCTTGCTTGCATCTCGGATGGACAGACTGTCGGTGAATTCTAATTGAGGCCTCTGATGTGCATCGTTCGCGGGGTGCTTTTCTGTAATTGCATCCCCGTAACTGCTCTGATGATGCACAATGCTTGACATTGCTTCATTCGTCGGAAATCAAATTCGTAGGAGTGTAACGAATGGTCGGGCGGACAATTGGGATCTGCTTTTTGGTCGTGGCGATGGCGGGGTGTGGTGGCACCAAGGGCCCCAAGCCATTGCCCTTGGCACCTGTCACGGGGATTATTCAGTTGGCTGGCAAGCCATTGGATGAGGGCCAAATCACTTTCCTGGTCGTAGGACAAACCCCACAACAAATTACGGTCAAGGACGGTAAGTTCGAAGGCAAGGCATCGGTCGGTGACAATCATGTCGAGATTCGGGCATTCCGCGTTGGAAAGCCGATGATGATGAACGACAAACCCTTCGGTGACCCGGTCAAAGAGAACTACATTGCCGAGAAATTCAACGACCGAAGCTCGTTGTCAGCAAAGGTCGAATCCGCAGGCGCCAAGGATCTGAAATTCGACGTCGAGAGTAAATAACTCCAGCAGTCTTGATTTCGAGTTCAAGTGAAGGACGTCTACCAAGGCGTCCTTTTCTTTTTATGAGCTCGGTTTGTCGTAGTCGGCCTCGTGATCGGCGCACTTTCATAATCCCGTCATGTTCGCCACCGAACGAGGCTGCAAACGTCTGGCGACCCTGAACTTCGCCGCGTGGGCTCAAGGTAACAAGCCTCGCCGTTTTCGTGTCGATTATCCATGATCAGGGTACTTCATCACGAGGCAATATACTTCGAATAAATTTCCCGAATCGACGAAATGGGGGATTGATCGGGTCACCAGTTCTATGGCACAAGAAGGGTGCATATCGTAGCGAATCTGGCCAAGAGATTGGGCGAAGTCGATAGGCCAACAATTCGCATTCAAAGCCCGCCCGGCGGGGTTGCTCTTTGACAATCGATCGTGGATCTTCCCAATACAATGGCCGGTTGTGTCACCCGACTGCCGGTTGTGTCACCCGACTGCCGGTTGTGTCACC
>CBIHQO010000458.1:0-5825 GCA_966211735.1 uncultured Schlesneria sp. | reverse complement strand
CACTACTCAGAAACAACGGGCGCAAGCGCATTTGATGTAGTGCACAAGCGCGAGAACCACCGAGATGAACTCGGTGGCGTGAAAAAATCGCACGCTCGGAGTGTGCCGTGACAGTGAGACAGCGAGCGGTCTACAGCACCCACCCGCCCGCCGTCAATTCAGGGATGTCTGTGGATCCTGTGTAACGACAGCTTTGGATAGTGGATTGGGTGCCATAGTCTCACCGTCTTCGGTGTGGCCACACCGCCATCGCATTCGCGCAGGACGAGCGGTTTAAACGCCAAGTCGCCAAGACGCAAGGGAAAAGAGAGTAAGGCCAATCTAACTCGTTTGTTTCTCCTTTGCGCCTTCGCGCCTTTGCGTTGAATCCGTCGCAATTTGAGAACGCAATGACGAGGCCTAAACTGACGTGCCATATTCGCCGTGTCCACTTTCAGAGACACGGCCATGTCGAGGGTTCCAAGTCCTTGGCACCCCAGCCTTTGAGCTCGATGAACAGAATGCCTGCTCGGGAATGACGGGGCGATATGCACGCGGACGTGGTTGCGACGGCGTAACCTATTTCACTGATGTGGGATATCATTCTGGTCGATGTCACATGATTGCACTGCCTAGGAATGTCTCGAAGAACGAGGCGAAATGTGGTCTGGCAAGGACCTGTGCAATAATTCAGTCGCAAACGCTAAGAGACTTCTACCACTGCTAAGACACAAAGGGTAAAATCGCGGAACTCTGCCGGCTGGCCGAGCGTCTGCTGCCTTGGATCTTGCTGAGCGATTCGCTGTCGAAGGTTGTTCGTATGCCAAAGTTCATCGTGCATTTCGCTGTGCTGATGCTGCTCGCGTCGCTGGGTTACGCTCAGGAACGACAGATCCAACTCAGTCCGGAGGGGGCTCAGGCAGTCACGATCACGGCGGACTCCGTGATCTCGGGCGACATGGTGATCTCAGGGGGGGTGGTGATCGAGGGTGGCACTGGATTAAAGACCATCACCCTGGCCCCGCAGGTCGTCGTGCCGCCGGTGACTCCACCCGGGACCAAACCCGAAACAGGTGGCCGGCGCGGTCGATCGCGAATGGTCCCGACGCTGCCGAAGGAATACGAAGCTCGCGATAAGAACGGCGATGGCCAGATCGGCCTGTATGAATGGGATCGATCGAAGTACTCCGAGTTCGCCAAGCTCGACAAGAACGGCGATGGATTCCTGACTCCGTCCGAATTGAACGCGAAGGGGAACTTGTTCGGGGCTCGCGCGAAAGGGGGCATCCTGGAAAAGGACGCTCTCCCCAACCCTGGCAACCTCGTCGCACTCGGTCAGAGAGTGGGTGAATCGTTCGTCTATTCGGTCACCGGTCGCACGTCGGCGCCGGTCTATGGAACGGGAACCTACACGGCGGATAGCGACCTGGCGTCCGTGGCGGTGCATGCCGGCCTGTTGAAGGATGGCGAGAAGGGTATTGTCACCGTGACGATTGTGGAGACACCCAATCAATTCACGGGTTCGAACGCGAACGGCGTCACCAGCAGTAGCTGGCAGGCATATCCCGCCGCGTATACCGTGCGGTAGCCTAGTGGTTTTGTAGGTTATGCTTCGGCATATCTCTGCTCATTTTCGTTATGCTGAAGCATAACCTACGATACTGAAGCATCACCTACGACTGGGATTGGATTGAGTACCGCGCTGGACGTCTTGTTTGAAGACAATCATTGCCTGGTCGTTGATAAGCCTGCGGGATTGCTGACGATGGGTGATAGCTCGGGCCAGCCGACGCTGGTCGACGCCGCGCGAGACTACCTGAAGCACAAGTACAACAAGCCGGGCAACGTCTTTGTCGGTGTCGTGCATCGACTGGACCGGCCTGTGTCGGGAGTGGTGCTGTTCGCTCGTACCAGCAAAGGGGCCAGCCGGTTGTCTGAGCAGTTCCGACTGCGGACTGTGGAGAAGACCTATCACGCGCTGGTTGAAGGGAATGTCTCGCCGTCGGACGGGATCCTGCGAGACCGCCTCGTCAAAGATCGTGCACGCAACGTCGTGGCGGTGGTCGATGATGACGATGATGATGGGCAGGACTGTGTGCTGGCTTATCGCCGCCTGCGAAAGTCCGGTCGCCTGACGCTGGTCGAGATCCGCCCCGAGACAGGCCGCAGTCATCAGATTCGTGTTCAATTGTCGAATCACGGCTGGCCGATCGCCGGGGACAAGAAGTACGGGTCGAAGATTCAAGTCGACGGTTTCATCGGCCTGCATGCGGCCTCGCTGACGTTTCAACATCCGACGTCGAAAGAGACGATTACGGTGAGTGCGGACGTGCCGAGGGCATGGTCACGATTGGACATTGGGTGAAGGATCATTGTGGTATCGGCGCGGACTTACGAGGCCAAAAACCAGCCCGACAAATGCGCCAGCGGGAACGCACATCTTCAGCCACGCCGTCAAACAGTCTGCGCGAATCCCACCAGAAATCTTACTAGGCAGTTCGCCATTCTCATCGAGTCGATAGTTCGCGTGACCACTTTGGGCGTATTCCAGCTCGCGACTCAACATTCGTTTTGATGTCAGCTCGGCGAAAACGTTTCCCACGGCCGCGCCGATTAAAGCCCCGACGAACAAACAGATAACTGCAATGCTGACATCATGGGGTACGGTCTTCCGCAAGAGATCGAGCATGATGGGATCCTAAGCAATCATCAGAGAGCCAGTACCGCTATTCAATATTAGCAACATTGATAAGTGAGCATCGAGGCAGAAAGGAAAGGTATCGCGAATGACCAGTGGATCAAAAACTCGCGATGACCGTTCGCAATGTCGTGTGTCTTGGATTTGATTCGGGTACCACAGTCTCGCCGTCCTCAGGGTGGCCGAGTTCTTGATCGAAGACACGGCCACGTCGAGGACTCCGAGTCCATGGCACCCTCCCTTGCGCGGGATCGGTTTCCAACTCACCTTCACGCAAGATCATTCCCGCGGAATCTGATGTCGCCTCCTGAATTCTGTGTTGAGACGACTGTGCCTTCATCGTTTATCTATGTCTGTCGACATTCGTCGTCTGCTCACATCTTGATGGTTGGTCGCTGCGTCTCTCGGAATTCGGACTACCCACTTGCGCGTCAGGGGACGCGACGAGAATCCCTCGTCTCGGGAATCGCTGTAACACTGGTCGCCACCGGAACGACGCCACGTCAGAGGTTCACCGCCGATCGATTCGTGCCGATTCGCGGTTGCGTCCCAAAGTGCGCTCGAAGCAAGAACAAGGACCGCGAATAACGATCGATCACGAGTCAGAATTCAAGAGATCGGGAAGGAACCCTATGACCTCACGTGCACGACACAGCGACACGCTGCCGGTGCTGTCTGAAGCGGGAGCGGAACTGGTTCGCGACATTCAGGCTCGGCAGCAGATCGAGATCAGACTGGCCAACACGTTCCTGGTTCTCTCTCGCCAGCAGGCGCGCGGACTGCTGCTGGAACTCGCCACATTCCTGTCAGAGAGTGATAGCGATAAGACCCCCTGCATGATCACGCTGGACTGACGGCAGATGTCGACCGCAGAGCGGCTTTCGTAGGATGGGCTTCCCGCCCGTCGCCTTCGGCGTTCAAGGTCGGTACGAATCTTTACCAGCATGGTCGAAGCATTTGCGGGTCGTGGTTGCAGCGAAGAGAATGACGGGGTTGGAAACCCGTCCTACGGGAGACGGGGATGCTGATTGCAATCTGAGCCAGGTTTGCGACACTTGGACGCCGTGTCCGAAACCTCGTGCTGCTGGAACCCAATTGATGCCCGTCTCGATCGCTCGTTCTCGGATGGTGATTTTCACCCTCGCCCTTATCGCCGGCCTTTCGCAGTGGGGCCTGGCTGAGGATGCGGCCGATCGAAGTGCACGGGCGGAACGACTGCGGCCGTTTTATCGGTCGCCTGAGGAATTCGCGAGGCAGTTTGGGCGGTATCGGTCGCCGCTGAAGTTTGCTGACGGCACCAGCGTGACAGCGGCGGCAGACTGGCCGCGACGCCGAGCCGAATTGAAGGGACTGTGGGAGCGGCGGTTGGGGGCTTGGCCGCCGCTGGTCGAACGACCCGTCGTGAAGATCGTGGAGACGGTCGAGAAAGAAGGCTTTACGCAGCATCACGTCGCGGTACAGATCTCACCGGAGGGGAAACAGGCTGATGGATACCTGCTGGTTCCGCGCGGCAGCGGGCCGTTTCCCGCGGTGCTGGTTCCGTTCTACGAACCGCTCACCAGTATCGGGCAAGGCCCGGATGGCCGGGGACGGGGGACTCACGATTATGGGTTGCAGCTTGTTCAGCGCGGCTTTGTCACGCTGTCGATCGGGACGCCAGGATCGCTGGAGAAGATCGGGCTGGAAACGAGGCAACTGCTGATTGAAGCGGGGAAGGAACAGCGCCGTCAGCCGCTGACGTTGTTGGCCTATGCGGCGGCGAACTGTCATACCGCGTTGGCTCAAATGCCCAACGTCGACCCGCAGCGGATTGGGATTATCGGGCTGTCTTACGGCGGGAAATGGTCGATGTTTGCATCGTGCCTGTACGACAAGTTTGCGTGTGCGGTCTGGTCGGACCCGGGGATCGTGTTCAACGAGAAGAATTCGAACGTGAACTATTGGGAACCGTGGTACCTGGGCTTCGACCCGCAAACACAGCGCAAGCCCGGTGTCCCTTCCGAGACGAATTCGCGTACGGGCTTGTATCGCGAACTGATCGACGCCGGAGACGATCTGGTCGACCTTCACGCGCTGATGGCACCGCGACCGGTGATGGTTTCGGGCGGAACAGAAGACCCTCCGAACAACTGGACGGCGCTGAATCACCTCGTCGCGGTCAACGAATTGCTGGAGTACAAGGACCGCGTGGCGATGACCTCGCGGAAGACTCACGTCCCCACGGCGGAAGCGCTGCAGTGGGAACTCGATTTTCTGGAGTACTGGCTGAAGTAGCGTGGTGGAACGAGATGATGTTCACTGGGGTCGCGCATTAGGGCCTCCATCCATAGGTTCACGAATGAAGCCGCCATTTGATGAAATCTGGGTCACGTTGCCGGACGGCCAGAGTTTGTGTGCACTCATCAATGGGATCAAGGTTGGTTGATGTACCTCCGAGAAGATGGCGATTCCGGATTTAGTTCTCGCAATCCCTCTTATGACGGTCCACCTGATGGACAAATCGAATACGAACTCAGCAATGGCCAACATGATTTTTATCCAGCCTCTTGGGCGCTGCCTCTCGCCGAAATACAGCGAGCGATTCAGTACTTCGAACGTGAACACAATCAGCCACCATTCGTGAGTTGGCACGAGGACTGATTCGTAACTAGTTGGCTAGATTGGGATAATTCACACCCTCATCTTATTGGACGCCACAAAACATGCCGCCGGATCCGCATGAACTCGACGGACGCCAGAAAGTGATGCTGGAATTTGCGTTGGCTGCGGCCGAGGAGGGGCAGCATTTTTTCTATGTGCTGATTCACGAACCGCTGGGGCCGTTCGAACGAGAAGAAAAGTATGAGATTCCCGTTGGGAACGCCTTGGGTGAATTGGGCGAGGTCACCGGGGGCGGATCGCAGATGGGTGACGGCGATACGATCGAGTACTGCGGTCTGGATATCGTCGTCAATGATCGTGATCGCGGCCTGGCGGTGATCCGCCAATCGTTGAGAGCGTGCGGTGCTCAGGACCATACCGTCATTGAAGAGTATGTGCCGGAATTCCATGCGATGGGCCTGTGATTGTTGCCATGTCGAAGACTTCAAGACCACTTCGAATGGTGTGCCGCCCTTGCAGGCAACGCCGTGAACGATTTTTCAAGCTG
>CBIHQO010000457.1:0-5826 GCA_966211735.1 uncultured Schlesneria sp. | reverse complement strand
TTTCCGTTCTGGAATTCGGGGTGTAGACTTAGCGATCAGGAGACGCGCAGTGCGACAAGTGCCGATTCGAATGGTGACTCAGAGCATGCTGGCTGTGCTGATTGCAGCGGTTGTGCCGATCGCGATCGTCCATTCCGCTGACTTGGCATCGCCCACCGAAGTCCGGACCTCGGTCGAGTCCTTGATCAAACAATTGGATGCGGCGACCCTGGTAGAGCGCACGAAAGCGGAGCGGGGCTTGTTGGATCTTGGGCCCGAAGGTTTGAAGTACTTTCCTGCGCCCGAACTGATCAGTAGCGCATCTGTTCGCGAGTCGCTCAAGCGAATCCGTGTGCAACTCGAGCGGCGGGCCGCTCGAGAATCGGCGAATGCTTCACTGGTCCGATATTCCGGCAGAGCCTCTGTGGGTGAGGTCCTGGCGGAGATCGCTCGTCAAACGCGGAATCGAGTGGAACTCAGTGCCGTCATTCGGCCGCTGGTTGATACCGCGGTTTCTGTGGAGTGGGACAGCCGGCCATTTTGGGAATGCCTGGACGAGATCTGCGACGTGCTTAAGACGCGAGCGGTGTTCGATCCGCAACTAGGTGTGCTGGTTCTGCATCCGCGTGAGGCAAAGGATCGCAAGGAGCTTGCGGTTCAACATGCAGGGCCTTACCGGTTGGCAATCCTAGCGGCCGAGGTTCGCCCGATTATTGGAAACAGTACGAATCAGTTGCTGCGAATTTCTGGGAAGCTCAGTCTGGAGCCGCGATTGCGGCCGCTGTTCCTGCATTTTGCCGCGGCTGATCTGGTGGCGACGATTGGGGACTTGCGGCTTGAGCCTTGGAATCCCGCTGCCATCTACGAGCTGCCCGCTGGCGATGCGGGGCGTGAAGTTCCGGTTCAATTCGATTTCCTGATGCCCATTGCCACCGCTCCCAAAGAGGTCGCTGTGGGTGGGCGAATTTCGGTTCAACTGGCTGCCGCCACTGAGCGGATTGTGTTTGATCAGACAGCGCAAACAGCGGGGGCGGCCCGACGACGCGGTGGCGTGACAGTTCGTTTGCGTGAAGTCAAATTTGAAGGGCCACCCGATGGGAACGTGCAGGCCGAGATTAAAGTGAATGTCGCCTACGATACGGGCGGGCCGGCGTTCGAATCGCATCGAACCTGGATGTTTCACAACGCGGTTTATTTTGAGAACCAGGCTGGCAAGCGAATCGATTTTACTGACTACGACACGACGTTGCAGTCCAATGGTGCCGTGGGGGTCGACTATCGCTGGGAGCAGTTGGCAGGGCCGATCACGCAATATCACTTCGTCTATGAAGCGCCGACGTTGATCGTGGATCTTCCGCTGGAAATCAAACTCGACAAGTTGCCAATCACGGTACTGGCACCCAAATCTTCTTCGCCTGGCAAGGAATGATGATGCGTTGCTGCTTTGCAGTCCTGTTCGGTGGATTCGTCACGCTGTCCACATTGAGTGCCTCTGCCGAAGAACCTCTGCCGCCTCCGCGACAGTTCAGTCCCTTTGTGAAGCAACTGGGATTGGAGCTGCGAAAAGGTGATGAAGCACCGTTGACGATGGATGAATGGCAACATCGCCGAGCCCTGCTAAAGGACAACCTTCTGGCCGCCTGGGGAGGTTTTCCGGACACGCCGTGCGACTTGGAGCCGCGGACGTTCGGCGAGTTTGAGCGTGAAGGATACCGTGTCGAGAAGCTGATGTTTCAAACTCGGCCTGGCGTCTGGATGACGGCGAATGCCTATGTTCCCAACAAGCCGGGGCGATCGCCGGCGATCTTGAATGTGCATGGACATTGGGCGGGTGCCAAGCAGGATCCGGTCGTGCAGTCGCGTTGCATCGCGGCCGTCAAATTGGGCTTCTTCGTGTTGAGTGTCGATGCGTTTGGCGCGGGCGAAAGAGCGGTGGGGAAGAAACTGGGGGAATACCACGGTGAGATGGTGGCGGCGACGCTGCTGCCCGTCGGTTTGCCGCTGGCTGGTCTGCAGGTCTATGAAAACATCCGAGCGGTTGATTACCTGTGTACTCGACCTGAAGTCGATCCCGAACGAATTGGGATCACGGGGGCGAGCGGTGGCGGCAACCAAACGATGTATGCGGGCGCGTTTGACGAGCGATTTCGCTGCGTCGTCCCGACGTGTTCGGTCGGCAACTATCAGGCTTATTTGAGTGCCGCGTGCTGCATGTGTGAAGTGGTTCCGGGGGCATTGACCTTCACCGAAGAGGGGGATGTCCTCGGATTGGCCGCGAACCGCGGATTGATGGTGACCAGCGCCACCCGGGATGCCTTCCAGTTTTCGGTGGATGAGGCCAAGAAATCGGTGGCGAGGGCCGAAGCGATCGCCAAGCTCTTCAAGGATGCGACGGTCAGGCACACGATCATTGAGTCGGAACACAACTATAACCAGCCGATGCGCGAGGCGATGCTGGGTTGGATGACGAAGCATCTCAAAGGAGAAGGGGACGGTTCTCCCGTTATCGAACCCCCGATCGAGACAGAAGACCCCGAACTGCTGCTCTGTTTTCCGGGTGAAACACGGCCGGATGACTTCGTCACGATTCCGCGATTTGCTGCGGCCGAAGCCGAGCGAATCCTGGCAAAGATCGAAATTCCAACTTCGATCGATGCCTGGAGCGCGATGCACCAGCACGGCATTACCGAGTTGCAAGAATCCTTGGGCGATATGCCGAGTCGATCCCCACTCAACCTCAAATCCGAGCGTGATCCTGATAGCAAGATTGAGACATTGACCTTCGAACCCGAACCGGGGCTGACATTGTCCTTGAAACGCAACGTTGTGGTGGATGCTGCTCGAATCGCGTTAGTCCTTGATATGGATGGCGGGGCTGAAGCGGCTTCAGCGGGGAAGCTGGCGGAACAACTTCGAGCGAGTGGTTGGATGGTGGTTGGCGTTGATTTGCGAGCGACCGGCACTGCGGCCGTGCTGCGGGATACGATTGGTCGAGCTCCGGATCATAACTCTGCCGAATGGTCGTTGTGGATTGGCCGACCGCTATTGGGGCAGTGGACGTGGGATGTCCAACGAAGTTTGGATGCCTTAAAGGAACAGGACGGAAAGCTTCCTCAGGAAATCACGGTCATCGGTTTGCGAACCGCCGGGCTGGTGGCGCTGTGTGCGGGGGCGCTTGATGATCGAATTTCTCGCGTGGCGACAGTCAACTCGCTGGGAAGCTATGTCACGGATCAGCCCTATGTTGGTCAGCGATTGGGGCTGATGGCTCCGGCCATTCTGCGTGATGTCGGTGACGTGCCGCACCTCGCCGCGTTAATGGCCCCTCGGCCTGTGCTCGTGGCGGGGGCGGTTTCAGGAAGCGCCAGGCCTTACGGGGCGGCAGCGCTGAAGGAGCAGTTCCGATTCACCGAGCAGGTGTTTGAACTTGTGAAACCGGAGCCGGAACCTCGGGTTCGCGTGACGACACCGGAGGAACTGGCTGGGTTGTTGCGGTGAAGTTGTTCCGTCTTTCGGTGCTGACCAGCTAAATTGAAAGCCCTGAGTCGAAAAGGATCACCTGCTTACAGTCCCTGCAGGGTGAGATTGTCATCGAAACCGACAAGCCCCGGCGATAAGCTGGGGCTTGTTTCGTTTGTGGGATAATGGAACAAGAGATGTATGCCTACTTGAAAGCCAGGAAAGAGGGATGTTCCATACTGGCATTGGCGTGCCTGTTGCTGATTGGCTGGATGCGAAGCCTTCTCGTGACCGACGAATACGTCACCTACCGAGCGTTTGGCGACACGCGCTCAAAGACAGGGTTCTACCGATCAAGTGATAGTTCGATACGCTACATGTGGCGACTGGCGTCTAAAGGCAACATTCGCGAAAAGCAGACGTGGTCGGTTCACTATGCAGTGCTCACGATTCCCGCGACCCTCGCGTCTGGTTACCTGATTCTGTGGCCGCTGCGGAAACCAATGCCAATTGCTGATTGGATTGCCACTATCATCATCTCAATCATGCTCTTCGCGGTCATTTTCCTCTAAGCTCCGCTCACCCGAGTTGAATCAAGCGGCGTGGCCATGATCGTGGTCCCCGAGCTACCCGGCATCTCAATACTCTTACGCACCCAGTTCGCACCAGGCGCGGCCGATTTGAGTCAGTAAGTCGGACGCAATCATACCCGGCTTGGAAAGCTCTTCGGCGGCCAGATCGCCGGCGGTGCCGTGGACATAGGCTCCAAGTCGTGCGGCTTCGAATGCATCGAGACCTTGGCCAAGTAGAGCGGCGATGAGGCCTGTCAGCACATCACCAGTTCCGCCGGTGGCCATGCCACTGTTACCAGTCGTGTTGACCGCCAAGCGACGTCCGTCGGTGATGATCGTACCATGTCCTTTGAGGACCAAAACCACGTTGTTCTGCAGAGCGAACTTGGTCGCGACTGACTCGCGATCTTGTTGGATGGCGGAAACGTCCAGACCTGACAGGCGAGCGAACTCGCCGGGATGCGGAGTGAGCACTCGGGCGGGTGCACCTTCTTGCCGCTTGATCAGGTAGGGTCGGCGAGCCAACAAGTTCAAGGCGTCGGCGTCAACGACCATTGGCACCGCCACAGTATCGTAGAGGTCGCTAACCAGTTCCTGCAGGCCGGGTGATTGGCTGAGCCCGGGGCCGAGCGCGACTGCGGTCTGATTCGTGAGCAGTTCGCTGATTTGCTTGAGAGCGGTGGATTTGATCCGGCCCGCGTCATCGTCGGGCAATCCCGAGGTCAGGTAGGATGGCTCGTACACTGAGACAATCGCTTGAATTGCCTGAGGAATCGCTGCCGTGACCAACCCGGCTCCGCCTCGAAGTGCCGCCGATGCGGCCAGGCACGCGGCGCCGCTCATACCTCGACTGCCGGCGATGATCAGTACTCGACCGAAGCTGCCTTTGTTGGCGTCGCCCCTTCGGGCGGGCGGAGTGGGAGCGGACGTGATGCGCTCGAACGATACGGCCTCTGACATTCAATTTCCTATGTTTCTACGTGGCAGATGTGCAACTTTGACGGGCGATCATCGAAGCAAGATAGCCACCTTTGAACCCGGCGTCGATATTCACTACGGCGACATTTGCGGCGCAGCTATTCAGCATGCTCAGTAATGCTGAAAATCCGCCCAGGTTTGCTCCGTAACCGACGCTGGTCGGAACTGCGATCACCGGGACAGCGACCCAACCCGCGATTGCCGACGGTAGGGCTCCTTCCATTCCCGCCACGACAACAACGACGTCCGCTGCTTGCAGGCGATCGCGCTGGGCCAACAGACGAAGCGGGCCGGCCACACCAACATCGATCACCAAGTCGGTGTGACAGCCCATCCAGCGGGCGGTCTCAACAGCTTCCTCGGCGATGGGTCGATCGCTGGTCCCCGCAGTGACAACCACCACTTTGCCTTGTGGCGCGATTGGTGATCGTGTCAGGGCAATCGTTCTGGCGACCGGATTCGACGTCGCATCAGGGAACAGGCCGCAAATGATCTCGGCCTGCTCCGGAGTGACTCGGGTGGCAAGCGAATTTTGTCCGGCAGCAAATTGAGCCTGAAAGACGGCCGCAATCGCTTCGGGGGATTTGCCTGATCCATAGACGACTTCCGGGAAGCCGCATCGTTGCAGGCGATCCATGTCGACTTGGACATCTGGCGTCGCGATGGTCGCCCCGAAGGAAGCACGCAGGGTTTGTTCAATGGCGGACCAGTCCGCAGCACCTTGCTGCCAGCGAGTAACCAACTCCTGAAAGGCTTCTGGACTCATATCGCTCCTGATTGAAGGCACGGCTTTGTCGAAGACTCCAAAACCGTGGCATCCCTGACTTTGTTCTGTGTT
>CBIHQO010000456.1:0-5857 GCA_966211735.1 uncultured Schlesneria sp. | reverse complement strand
GACGGCCGCGTAAACGGATTCGGGCTTAGGAAAACTGGTCGCGGCGTTGTCGAGATAAATGCGAGTCACGTGTATCAGGCTGACGCAGAAGGTCGATCGTACAAACAACAATGGGGCACGCTCGAAAGCGTACCCCACTTGTTTATCCTGTCGCAACCCGATGCGATCGGGTTGCGGTTTGTGACTGTGAATCAGATCCCCGGGACATCCAGATGTTCAGTCTCGGCGATTTGACGCAGTTTGGCCAACGCTCGTGCTTCCAGTTGCCGAATTCGTTCCTTGGTCACTCCCAGTTTGGAACCAACTTGTTCCAAGGTCTGTGGAGCAGCCCCTTCGCTCAGGCCATAGCGCGAGATGATGATGTCTCGTTCTCGCAGCGACAGTTGAGCCAAAATTCCCATCAGCGCTTCGTGCTGACGATGATTTACCAGTTCGTCCGACAGGCCCACGCTGCGTGGATCTGACGACTGCATGAAGATCTCTTCGTTGCCCGTGCGGAAGCGATCCATCTGAGTATGTTCGGCCGGAATCGACCGGGCATAGTTCTTCATGATCGCCCAACTGGCGTACGTCGAGAACTTGAAACCACGTGTGAAGTCGAACTTCTCGATCGCACGAATCAACGACATGTTGCCGTCGCTCACCATTTCGAAGAAGCTGACATTCGGCTTCATATGTTTCTTGGCAATCGACACCACCAGTCGCAAGTTACTGCGAATCAGGAAGTTCTTCACTTCATCAGCCTGCAGCTTCAAGCTTTCAACGTCGTCCATATCGCGCGTCTTGGGACGAGCGGGGTCGAGAGTCTTCCGCAGTTCGGCTGCTTTGAACTTCAAGTAGTTCATCTTCCGGAAGTAGTAAACTTCCTCGTCTTTGGTCAGCAATGGAATCGCGTACAAGCTGTCCAGGTAAGGAGGCAAACCTGGGGGTGGCTTGACTGCAGACGTCCGGCGATCGGACGCTGGCAGCGGTGCCATAATCAGCTTTTCTGCCCCGTCTTCATGGAAGACTGGTGCGTCCATGAAATCGATCGGCTGATTCAGAATCTGTTCGGCTCGAACTTCTGCCACCAACCGGTAAATACTCGTTCGCGTGCGGCTGAAATCTCGAGCCAGCGTTTCAACGGCCACACCTTGCACGAACCGGCGATGGATTTCTCGCTTCTGGTCGTTCGTCAGGGAGTTGGTGGCATTTGGAAACACGGCAGACTCGGGATGTTCGCGGTCAAAGTTCTTCAGGGTATAACGAACAGTCTCAGGCGATCGGCCAAAGTGGCGGGCCAGGCGATGGCTGATGTCAGTCGGACATCCACCCGCTTGAGCCAAGCGACGGGCTCGTTCAATCAGACGTTCGCGCTCATCAAGTGACACTTGAGTGAACCGCGAACCGCGATCGACTTCGTCCGAATGCTTGTTGACGAATCGCTCAACCGATGACTTCAAGAAGCCAACTCGTTTACGTCCGCCGAAACGGAACCGACGGCTGACCAGTCCCTTGTCTCGCCATCGCGAAACGGTCTTGGTCGAGACGTTGTAACGACGGCTGACGTCTTCCACAGTCCAGACTTCTTCGCCAGCATTCTCGGCAGCGATTTCGGCGCTATCCGACAAGTCTTCTACGAAGCAGCGCAGATCGTGAACGGCTTCTTCACCGGTCAGAACCAGATCAGGGTACATCTCGCCGCGATAGCTGGTGATCTTCTCACAGAGCTCGGGGTACTTGTACGTCTCTTCTGGACTCAACTCATTCAGCAGCCACTCGGCACGCTCAATTTGCTTCAGTCGAGCGTCGCGTGGGGCGAACTTGATCTGCTGATCTCGTAACTGTCGAAGTGCAGGATTGCGATAAAGGGACATGGTGTATACCTCCTGCTGGTCGTTAACCAGCCTCACACCGTCACCGAATTTCCATTGGCTTTGTCAAACTGACGCAGCGTGAACCCAACAACTCAGGATGCAAAACTGATGCCCGTGAAGTTCATTTCCAATACGTTGCTTAACCGTAAATCGCTTGAACTTATCAACCTGAAATTTACGTTGTTTTCGAGTCCAAACTTGGTTCATCCTCTGGAAACGTCGAAATAAGACACGCAGATCATCTAAAAAGTTCACATTTTCGATTTTTAAGATGATGTTGCAGAGCAGAACCTCCCCAGGAGTTTTTCCTGGCTGATCCCTCTCCAACGAGAATTACAGGCGGTCTGTGAACTTCTTACACAGAATCAAACGGAATTTCGCGCAAAAGCGTCAAAATCCCGCGGCGTCCACGCGAGGGGCTGCCGCCACTTGGATTTTTGTGGTCAGAACGGCAGTTTGTCTACGATTTATCGACCGATCAGCGGTCACACTAGTCAATTATCGATCGATGTTGCAACCGCTGCGTTCGTTGCATTCGACACGGCGACTGGGTTCGGGCGAACCTTCAGAAACCCTGAAATGCCAATGATTAAGATCGCCAGCGCGATCATAATTCCCTGCCAGACCTTCGCCTTGGCTCGCATCCCGGCAAAAGCCTTGGAACGTCCCACCAAACCAGATGCGATCAGGAAGACGGCCAGCGCTAGCAGAATTTTGATTCCCATCAAGGCGTGATACAGCTTATCGCCTTTGTGCTGGGGACCTTGAACCGCCAGATAGTTGTAAAAGCCGCTGATCAGGAAAAAAGCGATCCCGCCATGCACAAATTTCTTCCACGTGGCGAGCACCAATTCTTTCAGCCTGGCGTGAGAATCGTCCGGCAACTGCGACGCCGCGGGGCCCAGCACGAAACGCAGGAAGATCGAACCGCCAACCAGAACAATCGCCGTGATGATGTGAATCCACCGGGAAACAATTGCGACCCACAACATCGTTTGGAATACCTTCAATCGCTGATGCGGCCAGCATCAGGCATCGGTGAAACAATACTAATGAGATCACCGTCAACGTCGGCAGCGTCGATCGGGTGGACCAGAGTATAGTCGGCAGAATCCCGGATGACACCTGATCGACGAGCTCGTGTCCCATTTCCGAAGGTGAGATTTTCAGCTAGCTCATCAATGGCGTCACGATCTTTCCTGCCGAGACCGGCAGCGGACGATTCAGCTTATCTCGAACTTCGGTATGTGGATCGATGCCAAGCAACGCGAAGACCGTTGCCGCGAGATCGTCCAGCAGGACTGGATCCTTGTCCGGGTAGGCCGCCTGCTTATCCGAGGTGCCGTAGACGAATCCCTTCTTGGCGCCTCCACCGGCCAACAACACGGTGTAACACTGCGGCCAGTGATCGCGGCTGATGTTGTCGTTGATCTTCGGTGTTCGACCAAACTCGCCCATCCAGACGATCAGCGTTTCATCGAGTAATCCGCGTTCTTTCAGATCCAGGATCAACGTCGGCAACGTTTGATCGGTGATCGGTAACTGGTAATCACGCAGGATCGGGTACATCCGCGTATTGTCGAAGCCATGCGTATCCCAACCTCCACTGGTCGTTCGTCCGCCGATATTGTTCGCGAAGTAAACGTTGACGAACTTCACGCCGGACTCGACCAAACGCCGGGCCAGCAGGCAGCTTTGTCCGTACGTCGTCCGTCCGTAGCGATCGCGAACCGATTGCGGCTCGGCCGACAAGTTGAATGCTTCGCGAACGCGAGACGAATTCAGCATCGTCAACGACTTCTCGTAATAGGCATCCAGGCCACGAGCAGCCACCGAATGATCCAGCATGCGGGCCTGGCTGTTAACCAGTTGCTGAATCGATCGTCGATCCTGCAACCGCTGCGTCGTCAGCCCGCTAGGAAGACTAAGTTCAGGTAACGAAAAATTAGCGTCATTGGGATCAGACGTGATCAGTAACGGATCGTGAGCTTTCCCCAGGAAGCTGGCATGTTGACCGGGCGTCACTTCACCGTCACGAATGATATGAGGAAATGCGACGAACGAAGGCATCCCATCCGAAACGGGTGCCAGCGTGTCGACCACCGAGCCGTACGCAGGGAACAGATCAAGCGTGTCTCGCAGGCGAATATCATCCAGCGGCGGCGCATGGCCGGTCAGCGCATAGTACGAGGCCGAATTGTGATTCTTCATCGTGTGATAAACGGTCCGCACCAGCGAGACTTCATTCATCACGGCGGCCATCTTGGGAAGCTGATCGCAGATCCGAATCCCGGGGGCGGCGGTATCGATCACACCAAAATGACTGCGAACCCCCGCCGCCGCATCGGGCTTCGGATCGAACGTATCGAGGTGACTCGGTCCGCCAAACTGATACAGGAAGATCACCGACTTGGCATGCGCGGGGCGAGTACCAATCACGTCGCCTGCTTGCAGCAGCTTCGGCATCGTGACGCCCAGCATGCCCAGTCCGCCCACGGAGAGCGCGCGACGTCGAGATATCGGATTGGCATTCATTCAGTCGCTCCAGTCGGCCAACTTAGCGTCGCAACAGAAACTCGTGCGAGTTCAAAAGTCCCCAGACCACATCTTCAACTGCGGTTCGTCGTGATTTGGCCGCTTCAATGTATTGGCCAGTCTGTGTCAACTCGTCACTTGTCGGAGATCGCGTCAGTGCCGTCCAGAATAACTCCGTGACCAGGGCCGGCGTTTCAGGGTGGGCTTGCATCAACTCCTCGATTCGGTTGTCCTTCTCCGCCAGCATCTGATTCACCAGCGATCCGCTGACAAGTTGAAATGTTTGCGTCAGCGTCGTTTCATCAGAGCGTTCGCAGTCGCAGGATTGCAGACGCGGCGGCTTGCCGAATACCGCCAGGAATTGATCGGCAGCGGAACTGGGACCTTCGCGGCGACGCACCAACCGTGTGGCCGGTAACTGAGTCGCTCGTGGGCCGATCGGATACCCCGAAAACTTCAACGGTACATCCAGAACCAGGCTGGTCGCGTCGAGTAATTGCTCGGCGGTGTGCCGTCGAACCAGAGCATGACTGAAATTCGCTTCGTCCTCGCGGTTCGTCGCATTCGGGGCGGATGCAGCCTGGTAGGTATTCGAATTCAGTATCAGACGAAGCAGGTGCCGCAGATCGAACGCAGCGTGTGATTCCGTCGAATTGCCGGGGCTGCGAAGTTCCCGACAGAGCAGTTCCAAGAGTTCGGGGTTCGACGGCGGGTTCGTTGCTCGGAAGTCGTCGACAGGATCAACGATGCCGCGTCCCATCACCTGTTGCCATGTCCTGTTGGCCATCAACTTCACGAAGCGATCGTTCTGCGGCGAGGTCAGCCACTTGGCGAGTTCGACCAATGGATCGACGTTCGCACCAACTTGATCTTTGGCACCAAGAAACTGCGCTGGCCGAGTGGCGTCCGTGCGCGGATCCTTCGCGTCCCCCTTCGCACCTAAAAAGACAATCTGCTCGCCATCGAATTCGTGTTTGTCGTTGGTGTCGCGGCGATTGTTTTCAAGGATCTTGTAGTCGACTCGAGCGAACACACTGCCCCAACTGTAGTAGTCATCCTGGGTCCAGCGATCGAACGGATGATTGTGGCATTTGGCACATTGGAGGCGAGCCCCCAGGAACAACTGGCCGGCCGCTTCCGAGCGTTCAAATGGATCTCGCAGTGCCCGGTAGAAGTTGGCAGGAGGAACTTCGTAAGTGCTCCCCCGAGCGGAAATGATCTCACGCACAATTTGGTCGAGCGGCTTATTCGTCGCGAAGGCGTCCCGCAGCCAGCCGTGGAAGTTTTCGACCCCCTTGTGATCCAATGTCTTCTCTTCAATTCGCAACAGGTCCGCCCATTTCAAAGCCCACCAGTCGGCGAATTCAGGACGTTCCAGAAGTTCCCCGATGAGTGTGGCTCGCTTGGTAGGCGACGAATCGGCGACGAACTTTCGAGCCGCTTCGGCTGTGGGTGGGATGCCGAGC
>CBIHQO010000455.1:0-5885 GCA_966211735.1 uncultured Schlesneria sp. | reverse complement strand
TAGCGCGGCGTACTATCTTGCTTGAAACTGGTCTCGTGCTCTTCATCGATCACGATCAATCCGAGGTGCGGCGTCGGTGCGAAGACGGCGCTGCGGGCTCCAACAACCACTTGCACGGCACCGCTGGCAATCTGCTGCCAGTGGCCATGTCGTTCCGCATCCGTCAAATGGCTGTGAAGAACAGCAACTGATGGAAAACGACTATGGAAACGGCGAATTGTTTGCGGCGTGAGGCTGATTTCCGGAACCAGCACGATTGCTTGTCGGCCGTAACTAACGATCTCTTCAATCGCCTTGATGTAGACTTCCGTCTTGCCACTCCCCGTCACCCCATTCAACAGCAACGTCTTGTGCTGACTGGACCTGACCACCTCCAGAATCGTGTTCACCGCACGCTGCTGGTCGGGATTCATCACGATTTCGCGGTGAGCTTCTGGCTTCGCCATGATCGGAGCGGAAAGCTGCCTTTCGCGAGAGGCAACAATCAACCCTTTGTCCCGCAAGCCGTGAATCGGTGCGAGGCCGCAACTGGCGGCCTCCGAAAGCTCATCAATACGCAAGGGGCTCGCCGCCGCGGTGAGCACTTCGAAGACCGCTCGCTGTTTCGCGGGCAACTTCAATTCGCGGAATAGCAATTCTCGATCACTCAGCCGCGGCAGGAGCGCAGGATTGAGAGCAAAAAAAGTGAACTCACGAGTTCCTGCCCGGGATTTCACCCCCGCGGGGACAATGCTTTCCAGCACCTGCCCCCACCCACACAGATAGCGGTCGGCGATCCAGCGAGTGAGTTGCAGCATTCGCCCATCAACCAGCGGTTCGCGGTCCAGAACACTCGTCAGGGTCTTCAGCGTCTTCCCGATTGGCAATCCCGTCGACAGCCCCACGCAAAACCCGACCGTCGGCTTGTTGCCGCGACCAAACGGGGCCTCGATCCGCTCGCCCGGACTGACCAAATCGCGAAGATCGTTTGGAACCACATATTGGAAGACCGTCGTCAGAGGGCGATTGAAGACCACCTCCGCGACAAGGCAATCTGCCGCTGCGGCCACTTCCCAGGACTGCAGGTTCGGTGGCAGTTCTTCTTCGGAGAACAGTGAGGTCTGGCGGGACTTAGACACGTGAGGTCGGCTTAGGGTTGAAACGCTTTTTTCGCGTCAAAATCAATGTCGCTCAGGCCGACATTCGTCCTGATATTGGAGTAAGTGTAGTCTTCGAAGACTGGCGTATCCGTCTCGCCTGGATGCGGAAACCCGAGTTGCTCGACTCGTACAGCCAGATGAGTTTGCTGATTGATCCACAGACGAGTGATATGAAACTGAACTTTGGCGCGGGGTGTCGGGACAATGGACTCGTAGACCGTACAGATTTCGCCAGTCGGCAACCTCGCGTCAGCCTCGATTCGTGCGCTGACATCGCTCTGCATTCGATCGGCTTCCCACTGAGCGATGACCAGGTCGAGCATTTTTTGAAGACCAATCATCGTCACCGGATAGCGGTTATCGGCCATGGCCAGAGACCCTGTCGGCTGCAGGGGCTGAATCCCCAGGATCGATTTGTACCCTGCTTCCTGCACCAGCAGGTTGTTGCTGTTGCTTCCCTTCACGTAAACGACCTGGCGTCCTGCGACCGCCTTAGGTTCAACAAACTTCAAATAAACACTGAAGGGTTCGACTCGCACCTTCAGATTCATTTTCGTCACGACGAGCTTTCGGCCAACTTGCTCGCGTTTGTCGAAAACGGCCGAGTAATCGTGGACGTCGTTCAGGGCTTCACGCGCTTTGTAAGCCGCTTGCAACGATTCATCCAAAGCTTGCGTGGCCGCAGTTGGGCTGACTTCGTCGCTTCGAGAATCAACTCCCATTGTCGATTGGGGTGGATCAACGACCGGTGTCACTGCGGCGTCCGGATCAACTTCCGCTGGCTTCGCGGGAAAAAAGACAAGGCGAAGTATGACTGCAGTAACACAAATCCCGATGACGACCCAGGCAGTCGATCGCCATCGAATTTGCATTTTTGTGACTGCAGCCATCAACAGCACCTTAATTGATCAAGCCCACTATTTGGCGGCGCGCTTCTTGGCGATCAGTTCCAGCAGGGCCTTGAGAGGATCTGCGAACTTTGCTAACCCCTCTTCCATCAGGACCGTTTCCAGCTTGTTGAAGTCGACCTTCTGATCAATATCGGCAACGACCTCAGTCGGCGGCAGTCGATCAACCTTACGGGAAAAAACCTTACCCGTCATTTTTTGAATTGCCGCATTCGTCGCTGGCGGATTCGTCTGAATGTCCGAGCCAGCCAGTGCATCCACGTACTTGTCGGGCGAATCGCTGGGGTCTTTCGTGCCCGTGCTCGCAAAGATGAACTCTTGCTTCAACTGCAGATTCTTGTCCGACCAGAACTGTCGGTTCTCTTGCCACAACCGCTGGGCATTGACGATACCAACCAGACCTTGCGCAGCTGCCGACAAGTCGGGCACATGCTTCTTCGTGTAGACATCAATTCGGCTGACGAAAATACTGTAAACCGATTTAAAGCCTTCCAAAGACGGCCGTCGCTTTGCACCACGCCAGATTGCATCGCGGGCCACAACGTATTGGCGGCGAGAGAACAAGAGCGTCACATTCAAGGTGATTCCGGCCGCAGCCAGTTCCTCGAGGGCACCCAGACCTGCTGGCGTCCCCGGTACCTTAATCATGCGGTTCGTGTGCCCCTTCGCCCATCTCTTGCCGAGTTCGATATATCGAGCCACCTTTTCATCATGCGACAGCGGACAATCGGCCGCTTCCAACAGCGGATCCAGCTCGAAGCTGACATAGCCATCGTCGCCTTTCGTGCTGCGATGAACTTCAGCGAAGACATCCTGAGCCTGCTTCACCAACCGGTCGGTCATCTCCCAGGCGATATCCTCGTCCGACAGCCCCTGCTTGGACAGTTCCATGATCTGGTCATCAAATCGACCGGTTTTCAGCAGATCGGAAATAATGATGGGGTTTGATGTTGCTCCCGTGGCTCCGAATTTGCGATTTTCGAGGACAAGATCAGGATCAATGCTATCGAGCCATAGTTTCGTACCACAGTTCACCAGCGTTTCGAGTGGTGTCGGCATCGTGAGAACTCCGTCTTGCAAAGGGGTCACGTTTTAAGCGCGGCAATCAGTCTCCCGAACAGCAATGCATCTGTCGAGGCTGCACGCCAGGCATTTCGCATCGAGCAGTCATCGGAGTTAGCTGACGGGATATTTTGATCTATGTCGCGCCATTCTTCGAGAATTCGGCGGCGACTTCAACCAGCGCGGGATGTGGCGTGCAATTGGCCAGTGATTGAAGCGACGCCACTGATATCGAAGAGAGAGCGGCACCAGCACCTCACCCGTTGTGAACGGGTACCACCTCGGCGTTCAAGCCTGATGCCAGAAACTTCTGGCACCAGAAGTTACGCGGCAGCCAAGAGTTCGTGCGAGTGACGTGACATGAGCTCAAGAATTCGCCAATCAAGCCAGAATTCGTCGGGATCCTGCCCGCGACGGGCGATGTACCCCACATGTCCACCCCCGGCCGCGACCGCCAACCGCACTTGTGGCGACCAGCATTCGATGGAGCGAGTGAACATCTGCAGCGGAACCATCGGATCGTCTTTTGACGTAATAATTGTCGTTGGAACCTGAATTCGCGGCATAAACTGCATGGCACTACTGCGGTCGTAGTACTCGCGACTGGTGGAAAAACCGCTCACAGGCGCGGTGTACCAATCATCAAATTCCATCAAACTCCGGGGCCGATTCCATTGTTCTGGCATCGGCGCATCGGGCCTCTGCGAACGACGCTGCAACAAGTCGCTAAATAATTTGCCAACGAAATGGCGGTCGTACCACCCCGTTAGCGTCCTGCGAAGAGCTCCCAAGCTATGCGACAGGTCAATGGGGGGATGACCGCAATTGCCTGAAGTACCTCGCTGGGAATGCGTTCTGGCGATTCGCCTAGATATTTCAGCAGAATATTGCCGCTCAGGGACACCCCCAGCAGGCTTAAATAAGGCTCGCGACGAACGATTCGGTTGCGACACCAAGCAGACGCGTCATGCGTCTCACACCAACAAACGATGTTTTCGAGCACTCGCGCCAAGTCATCTGAGCGACCAGCATGATATGGCAAGCGGGCCAAGCCACGCCCGGCGCCACAACCGCGCATATCCCAGCGGAAAACACGTGTTCCTTGCTGCGTCAACTTTGCCGCCAGCCGAACCAGTACCGGACTTTGATGGCTGCCATTGAGCCCGTGCATCAATAAGGCGGCACGGTCGCCAGGCTGCCAATCAGCGGGACAGTCGTCATGTACGACGACGATATCACCATCATCGAGTTCAATTTGCCGGGGAACTGCCTGATATTGATTCAACCGACCGAACCAACATCCCGCCGCCAACGTCTGTCGGTGTGCACCACTCAACCACCACGGGGCGAGGAAAGGGCTCAATTGCAGATATCGATCCGTCAACGCCACTCCGAATCACTCCAACTCTGTAAATGACTGGCTGCTATTCAGGCCCGACAACAACATTCAAAAGCATGTTAACCGAAATATCGTCAATACTTCCACAGATTCCGGCGAGCAGAGGGCAGAAAATAGCACCGTCCGCACACCGAGATCACCAACCCGACAACTGCCAACGGGAATCGATCAGATTGCGACAGATAACCCTGGTAACACAGGCAACATACGCAACATAACCTATTGCCGCCAACCCTCGACATCAGCCGCAGCAGAATTGCGTCAGCCTATTTCACCCACCCGATACGATATTTTGGGCATTTATTACAAGATCAAAATGCCTCCATCTGAATCGCAGCCAGGCGGTTTTCGAAGTTTTCCCCGCACGCAATCAAGCCTCTCGACGCGTACGAAGCAGAATGTCCAAAAGCAAGCAGAATTTTGGAGTTAAACTGCGGCCTGATCGTTGACATTCAATTCCTCCGCCAATACCATCTCTGATTCCCCATTTTGGGGTGCCGGCAGTCTTTGTAGTTGTTTCGAGAGGATTCTGGGCGTGTCAGGACCAAGACAAGAAAAAATTCGCATTCGCATGGAATCGTACGACCATTCGGTCCTCGATCAATCGGCCGCAGAAATCGTCGACACTGCAAAGCGAACTGGTGCGGTGGTGCATGGCCCAGTGCCACTTCCGACTCGCATCGAGCGCTACACAGTTCTCCGCAGCCCGCACATCGATAAGAAATCACGCGAACAATTCGAAATTCGCACGCACAAGCGACTGGTCGACATCATTCAGCCGACCGGAAAGACCATTGACGCGCTGAACAAGCTGTCGCTGCCAGCCGGCGTCGACGTCAAGATTCGTGCGTCCGTCAACTAGCGTTGCTAGTCGTGCTTCATTGAAATTCAGCTCTGTTGGGGTAGGGTGTCAGTCATGTCTCGTGGGTTGCTTGGCCGTAAAGTCGGCATGACGCAGGTGTTTGATAGTCGCGGCACAGTTGTGCCTGTGACAGTCGTCGCCGCGGGTCCTTGCGTTGTGTTGCGCTTGCGGACTATGGAACGCGATGGTTACAACGCAGCGCAACTAGGCTTCGAAGACAAGCCTCGCCGGCTGTCTTGTCGTGCAGAGCGAGGCACCGTCACTGTGCTGGATGCGGCTCGTCCAGGCAAGGTCGAGAAGCCGAATTGCGAACCAAAGCGGTTCATCCGCGAGTTTCGCGATGCTCCTGAGTATACCGTCGGTCAGGTGCTGACTGTATCTGAGCTGGCTGAGTGTCCGAAGGTAGACGTTATCGGCGTCTCCAAGGGACGTGGCTTTGCAGGTGTAATGAAGCGGCATCACTTCAGTGGTGTGTGCGCGAGCCACGGCGTGAAGAAGGTGCATCGTTCTGGTGG
>CBIHQO010000454.1:0-5909 GCA_966211735.1 uncultured Schlesneria sp. | reverse complement strand
TCGATGCGGAGTATGCTCAACAAGGAGCGACCGCAAAAACACCTGCGAAGTGACGAATTTTACACAACTTCATCGACCCAATCACCAATTGGACGCACTACCAATGACTCGATTGAAACTCACCGGACTGGTTGCCGCGACTCATACACCGTTTCACGACGATGGATCGCTTAACCTCGATATCGTCGCGAAGCAAGCAGAGCACCTGCAGAAGAACGGGATCAACACCGCGTTTATTGGCGGCAGCACGGGTGAGAGTCATTCGTTGAATGTGGACGAGCGTCGACAGCTCACGACGCGCTGGATGGAAGTGACCGCTGGATCAGAGCTGAAGGTTGTTGTCCATGTCGGGTCGAACTGTCTGGTCGATGCCGCCGCACTGGCCAAGCATGCTCAGCAATCGAAGGCCTGCGCCGTGGCCGCCTTGTCGCCGTCGTACTTCAAGCCGCGTTCTGTTGAGGTTCTGGTTGACTGTGCCGCTCAAATCGCTTCAGCGGCACCAGACACACCGTTCTATTTTTACGACATTCCGGTGCTCACTGGCGTTAGCTTGCCGATGCCAGAGTTTCTGGAATTAGGTCGGAAGAAGATCCCGAATCTGGCCGGATTGAAGTTCACCAATCCCGACCTCATGGCCTACCAATTCTGCTTGCGAGCCGGTGACGGATCGTTTGACTTGCCATGGGGCTGCGACGAGTTTCTGTTGGCGGCGGTGGCTCTCGGCGCGACGGGTGCGGTTGGCAGTACCTACAACTTTGCCGCCCCAATCTATCACCGAGTGCTCAAAGCGTTCGCTGCTGGTGACCTGGCTACGGCACGCAACGAGCAGTTCCGAGCGGTCCAGATGATTCAGATCATTGTCCGACATGGTTTCATCGGCTCGACAAAAGCGATTATGAAGATGCTGGGCGTTGATGTCGGCCCTGGTCGATTGCCGAATCCAAAGTTGACCGCTGAAGCCACGAAGTACTTGCATGCCGACTTGGAAAAGATCGGCTTTTTCGGCTGGGTCTAGCGACGTGCGGAAGTGCATGTAGGGTGTGTGCAGTCTTCGGAACACACCATTGAGGGTCGAATCACGTTCGTGGTGCGTTCCGAAGACTGCACGCACCCTACAGAGGATCATCGGATGTCTCAACGCCTGCTCGCGGTCCTGACCATGCTGGTCATCGTGGTGAGTTCTCGCTGGCCGCTTATAGCAGCAGAGCCGGACTCGACTGGGTTGTTCGCCAGGAAGAATCTGGTGGCGTGGTGTATTGTCCCGTTTGATTCGAAGAAGCGTGGGCCGCAAGAACGCGCAGCGATGCTTGAGAAGCTGGGCTTCACGCACTTTGCCTATGACTATCGAGCCGAGCATATCCCGACCTTCGATGCTGAGATTGAAGCACTGAAGCGGCATCATGTGGAACTGTCGGCATGGTGGTTTCCGACGTCACTGAACGATGAAGCCAAGATGACACTGGCCGTTTTCGCCAGGCATAAGGTCACACCGCAACTCTGGGTTACTGGCGGCGGCGGTCCCACCAAGGATGACGCAGAACAACGAGCCCGCGTTGTTGCCGAGGCGGCGCGAATTCGACCGATCGCTGAAGCGGCTGCGTCCGTGGGGTGCAAGGTGGCGCTCTACAATCACGGTGGCTGGTTCGGTGAGCCCGAGAATCAGATCGCGATCATTCAAGAATTAAAGCTCGATAATGTCGGGATCGTCTACAACCTGCATTACGGCCATGACCACCTCAGCCGGTTCCCGGAATTGCTTCAAAAGATGAAGCCGTATCTCTACACGTTGAACTTGAATGGCATGGTCAATGATGGCGAGCGGAAGGGGCAGAAGATCCTGCAACTGAGTGAAGGGGATCTGGACCTGAAGCTGCTGAAAACGATTCGCGACAGTGGGTACACCGGACCGATCGGAATCCTGGGGCACACGCAGGACGATGCGGAAGAGCGTCTGCACGATAATCTGGACGGACTTGACTGGCTGTTGCCGCAACTGAATGGCCAACCGGCAGGACCGAAACCAAAGATGCGGACGCCGGTCCCGCGCGCTATTGCCGCGATTCCTGCCGCTTCCACGAAGAAGCCGCTTGTCGACGGAAAGTTCGGCAAGGCCCTCGATGGCCGAGCCGGTGGGGCGTTCGTTGCAGCACGAGACGAATTCCATCAGTTCCCGATCACCATCGAATGCTGGACCAAACTGACCGACAAATCCAGCTACAACATTCTGGTCGCAAATGAATTGAAGTCGTCGGGAACGCACTGGGAACTGTTCTCGATGGCAGGCAACGGCAACTTGACCGCTTACGTTCCCGGCTTCGCGCCGGATCACTGTAATTCCAATGCGATGATCTGCGACGGGCAGTGGCACCATGTCGCGATGATCGTCGAACCTGAGCGCATCCGGCTGTCTGTCGATGGCAAGCAGGTTGCTGATCAAGTCCACAAGCGAACTGGCAAAGCGACTGAGCCAGGTGGATTGGCACTGGCGAGTCTGGTGGACCGAGCGATCGGCTGTACCGGGTTGGTCGACGAAGTTCGGATCTCGAAGGGAATCAGGCAGATCACCTCGATTCCTGACAAGCCATACGTGACAGATGATTCCACAATCGCACTGTGGCACCTTGATGAACTGGTCGAACAGAAACGATTGGAAGACGCCGGGCCCAAGAAGAGTCCCGCGGTCCTCGGCCAAGCGGAGGCGGCGAAGCCGATTCCCGTGAAAGCCGCATCACAATCCAGCAAGATCGAAGGTCATTGGGGCGAAGACGCCGTCGGGTTTCGCTGGACCGAAGCGGACTCACGCGATGATCGGTTTGGCCAGGTCGACTTTGGCACGTTCTTCAGCGGCTCGATCACCGGCGCGGGAGGGCCGGTCTATAAGGGGATCGTCGTTCGGATCGGCGATCAGCGTGAAGCATCCATTTGCTACGACACCGAACTGCTGCGAGTCGCTGCCGGTTGGAATGGGTTTCTGAAGTTCGACCCGGCCCGCTTCGGCATCATTGTCCCCCCGCGTGTTGATGGCGAGCCGACGTTTACGACACAGCGCTTTCCCGGCGTGTCGCTGCAGGAGCAGTTCACCAACTTTCGCGAGGCGAATCCGTACGGACCGCTTCCGAAAGATGTCGCTCACTACGAAGAGTTGTATCGGCACGGATCGCGAGTGGTGGTCAAATATACGGTCGGTCCGAACGGCAAGGATGCGTCAGCCACGACCATCCTGGAATCGCCCTGGCTGGAGACTTTGAATGGCATCACCGCGATCACTCGAACAATGTTGGTCGGACCGTCGACAGTTCCCATTCGAATCATGATCGCCGAGGCTTCGGCAAAGGTGCGACTTAGCTCGGGATCTGCCGGGGGATCCATTATGGAGGAACCAGGGCTTGGTCGAGTCCTGTTGATCGCGCCCCACGACGCGCCAGTCGTGTTGAAGGTTGTGATCGCGTCCGCCGGAACGAACGAAGCGGCATTCGGTGAATTGGTTGCCGCTTCGCCCGCGCCGGAGGACTTGTTGCCACTGACGGAAGCAGGGCCAGCTCGCTGGGGTCAACCGCTGGTGACAACCGGGGACGTGGCGAGTGCTCAGACGATGGAGCCTTATGTGGTCGATACGATCACGCTCCCTTTCGACAATCCGTATCGCGCTCTGTTCTTTTGCGGGGGGCATGACTTTCTGTCCGACGGGCGAGCCGCTGTTTGCACGCTGCATGGGGATGTCTGGCTCGTCGGCGGGATCGACGACTCGCTGAAGAAGGTCACATGGCAGCGTTTCGCCACGGGGTTGTTTCAGCCGCTAGGGCTGAAGGTGGTGAAGGATGAGATTTACGTCGTGGGCCGGGATCAGATCACTCGATTGCGCGACTTGAACAACGATGGCGAAGCGGATGTCTATGAGAATTTCAACAACGACGCGCACGTCACGCTGAATGGCCACGAATATGTGACGTGCCTTGAGACAGACCGAGCGGGGAATTTCTACTACGTCAAAGGGAACTGCAACTCGCAGACGCCGCACGATGGCAGTCTGCTGCGGGTCTCTGCCGACGGGTCCAAGCTGGAGGTGTTCGCCACCGGGTTTCGTAATCCGAACGGGATCGGCATGGGGCCGGAAGACGAAATCACTGTAGCGCCGCAAGAAGGCGAATGGACACCGGCGTCGGGTGTGTTTCTGGTTCACAAGGGCGGCTTCTACGGCGGGATGATGTCGCATCACCTTGCCGTACCACCGACCGATTTTGAACGGCCGCTGGTTTGGTTCCCGCGACTGGCAGACAACAGTTCTGGTGGGCAGGTCTGGACGACTAGCGATCGCTGGGGACCGCTGTCCAATCAGCTATTGCACATGTCGTATGGGCAGTGTCGCCTTCGGCTGATCCTGCGCGATAGCGGGCAACTTCCAGAACTCGCATTGAATAACGGTGCTTCGATCGAGTTGCCGCTTCGTTTTACGTCTGGCATCCATCGTGGTCGGATGAACCCGCATGACGGCCAGTTGTATGTAAGCGGGCTGAAAGGCTGGACCACCAGCGCCGTGCATGACGGCTGCTTCCAACGCGTTCGTTATACCGGCAAATCCTTGAGGATGCCGATCGGCTTGGAGACATATCAAAACGGAGTGGCACTGAGGTTTTCGTGTGCGCTCGATCGTAACGCCGCCCAGGATACCGCGAATTATCAGTTGGAAGCTTGGAACTACAAGTGGTCTGCCGCCTATGGCTCGCCCGAATACAGGCCGTCGGCCCCTGGGCAAACAGGCCGTGATGAAGTGGAAGTGCGCTCGGCCACGTTGCTGGATAAGCAGACGGTGTTCCTCGAACTCGCCAATCTGAAGCCGGTCGATCAATTGGCGATCAGTTACACCCTGTTATCCACCGACAACAAGGAACTCGATCAGTCAGCGATTCTCACACTCAATTCGATTTCCAAGGATCTCTTCCCAGAGAAGGAACTCTATCGCCAACCAGAAGATTTGGAACGCACAAAGCTGCTGGCATCGCTTGTTCCCGGTATTGATGTCATCGAGCGTGTCGCCGATCGCGGTACTGAAACTCAGGCCCTCAACATTCGTGACGTGCAGAGAATGACGACTTGGGATCGGCCTGCTCTGCGTGGGAATAGTTCGCTTCGCAAGATTGATGCTCGAGGCTGGATCAAAATTCCTCGAACTGGCCGCTATCGATTCTATGGTGAAGACCCTGCGCGGCCTCCGTTGGATCGAAAGGTGCCTCGCGCGAAATCTGACAGAACTGATTCGGTGAGAGTCGTTCATCCGTATAGCACGTTTCTGAGTATCGGGAACAACCCGGCAGTTGACGTTCCTGCGGAGGGATTGGAGTTGTCGCTGAACCGCGGAGTTCACCCCTTCTCCGTCGAATACTTCGCGAAGACGGACAGCGACGTTCACTACCGGCTACTGTGGGAGAGCAGCCGATTTCCGCGAGAAGCTATCCCGGCCAGTGTCTTGTTTCGCGAGCCGGCCACCGATCCAGTGCCGGGCCAACGACAATCAGGCGGGATGCTATTTGAGAAACTGCGCTGCGCGAATTGTCACGAGACACCTGTCCCACACGGGACGCAAAAGCATCAGCCAGGGAGTGATCAAGCGTTTGTCGAGATCCTCAGATCGACGCCCCGTCTGGACGGAATTGGATCACGACTGCAGCCGACCTGGATCGCACACTGGTTGCGACGGCCGCAGCGGCTGCGAAGCGACACGAAGATGCCTGCATTGCTCGATCCCAATGATCATGCCACGGCCAATGACATTGCGGCGTACCTGTCGACGTTGGAAAAAGAGACATCGGAGAGTGTGCCATCTAAACCTACGGAAACTGAGGCGGAGGCTGTCTTTCGAGTCGGTGCCGAACTCTACGAGCAGTTGGGATGCATCGCTTGTCATTCCACTG
>CBIHQO010000453.1:0-5912 GCA_966211735.1 uncultured Schlesneria sp. | reverse complement strand
TTCAGAAATGCAAGAGGGATCGACAGACCCACACCATTTTATCGGAGGAAGCGTACTTTCCGGCCATTTGAGCGACCCTGTGGATTCGTTTGGCGATGACTTTTCGCGTAATTGTTGACGCTTTTCAGAGGCCGCTACAAACTTGACGGGCAAAGATAGAAGTCCGCGGAATGATCGACGATGGGAATCCTCTTTAGTCATGTTGCCTTGCTCGCCCAGGCCAGGCAGGCCGGGGTTTGTTTTGATCGCACGCTGACGATCGGCCATCAACAGAGCTATCTCTCGCAATCCCAGATTCAACGGCTGGCAACGCGGTATGGCCCGCAAATCGATGTGGAGGCACTGTCTCGGGAAAAATATGTGGATGAGCTCTTCAAATCACTCCTGAATGCGACCGTCGTCCAGTCGCTCGACTATTCAGACTTTGAAGAGAGCGAGCTGATCCATGACATGAATGAGCCGATTGATTCGACTCTTCACGAGAAGTTCGATGTCGTGATTGATGGCGGTTCGCTGGAACACATCTTTAATTTTCCGGTGGCGATCGCGAACTGCATGAAGCTGGTCAAGCCAGGTGGCAGCTTGTTCGCCTTCACCATGGCCAATAATCATGCCGGACACGGTTTCTACCAGTTCAGTCCCGAACTGTTTTTCCGCATCCTGCAACCCGAGAACGGATTTGAAGTCTGCCATGTCATCCTGGAGCAGCATCGCTATCCGGGAGCGGAACTCGGCCATCGGACGCAATGTTACTCTGTTGTTGATCCGGCACTGTTGAAGACGCGCGTCGGGCTCGTTTCCAGGTCGCCAGTCATGATGATGGTTCACGCGATAAAGACGGCGACGGTGCCACTCTTCACGAAGGCACCGATTCAATCTGACTATGCGACGGCCTATCAAAGTGGCGACAAGCCAACCGCTGCAGCGCCGACGTCGCGTTCGGTCTATCAAACGTGTCGGCGACTCGCTCGAACTTGCTTTCGCGCCTTACCGATCCGTTGGCAACACTTTGTCGACGGCCAGCGCCAGTTGCGGCACTATTCATTTGCCAACAAGCGGTTTTATCAGCGTTGGGATCCTGTCTGAATCATGCTTCCACGTCGTCGCGCACGCTGAATTCCAGCTTCCAGCGGCCACTACCACGCGTGCTGACACACCACAGTTCCAGCAAGCCGAGTTCTGTGATTTTGGTATGGAATTGTACGGGAACATAGTTGTCATCCAGCGCCTCATCTTTGGGGAGCGTCGCTTCCAGGGAATCGGTTTCTGAAAGTTCGTCATCGGTCCAGCGCTGCAACCGCACCCCAGCGTCGTCTTCCTTGCGAGTCGATGAGCTGAAGAACCGAAAGTGAGCAGGCGTCCCGACAATCAGGCCGATTGCTTCCGATGGGACATCGACTTCGGTTCCTTCTTCCATCCCGAATGGAACCACGCAGAGGGCTCGGAGCGGTCGAGGAGCCCCGGGGATCGCCAATCCGGCGGACTCAATGCCGACATAGTACGACCGCGCCGCGCCGCCTCGAATGCGGACACCGCCATTGGTCTTCGCCCAGCCGTAATAGGCGGCGCCACGAGCGACGGCGTAGTCCAGGTCATGTGTTCCTTCAAGCGTCTGCGGTGCCGAATCGGGGAACCATGTTTTCAGGGTTTCCAGCAAACGATCTCGAAGTGGATCGGCTTTGAACACACCGCCATTGAACAGGATGTATGTCGGCTTGGCCGGCTGACCTTCGGTTTCACCGTGATTTTGGAGGAACGCCGCCAGATGCTTTGTGACGGCAGTGTCGGCCTCGTAGGGCAGCCCCAATTCTTGAAAGCCGGATGCGCGCTGGCGAGCGGGGCGATCTTCCACACTGCAGGTCGGGAAGAAGCCGTTGATCAGCAAATCCATCGTCGCATCGCGAGGAACATCAACCGTGACCGTGCCACCAATCAGCTTGCTGCCGCGACCCAGGATTGAGACCGGATGCTTCTTGGGTCCATCGGGTGCCAGCAATGCTTCTTTGGCCAGCCGGCACGCGTGCCACAACGAAACAGATTGCCAAGGGTCGAGGTTGACTCCCTTCTTCGCAAACAGGCCGGCGACATAATGTGCCAGCGCCAGGTCCATGTTATCGCCCCCCACCAGCAGGTGATTACCGACGGCGATTCGTTTCAGGATCAACTCGCCCGCTTCTTCAGCGACGCCCACCAGCGTGAGGTCCGTCGTTCCCCCACCGACGTCACAGACGAGCAGCGTGTCGCCAACCTTCAGCACCTTGCGCCAGCGTTCGCCGATCGCGGTCAGCCAGGAATAGACGGCTGCTTGCGGTTCTTCGAGCAGCACCATGCCATCGGGCAGCCCGGCCAGCGACGCCGCTTCGCGCGTCAGCTCGCGAGCGCTGGCATCGAAGGACGCCGGGACAGTGAGCACCACTTGCTGTTCGGCGATCGGATCATTCGGATAGGCATCGTGCCACGCCGCAACCAGATGCTCGAGATAGCGACGAGCGGCCGTCACGGGGCTCACCTTGGGCACGTCGTCGCCGGCTCCCCAGGGCAGAATCGCCTGATGCCGATCAACGCGGCTATGCCCCAGCCACGACTTCGCCGCCCCCACCGTCCGTTCAGGCAACTCGGCTGACTGACGCCGCGCCATCTCACCGACGGCGAATTCGCGATCGGTCGCCCACGGCAAGTCGTAGGCACCTGACGACGCTTCCAGTTTGTTGGCGAGATACAAGAACGACGGCAACAGATTTCGGTTCTCAACCGTCGCGGGCGCGACCAACTGAGGGATAGGCAACAATTTCACATCGGGTTTGTCGGCATCGAGCGCGGCGTACGCTAATGCGCTGTTGGTGGTCCCGAGGTCAATTCCGACGATGTACTTGGCTGGCATAGATTCAGATTCGTTGAAGGCAAAGGCACATTGCAAATTGCGAATTGCAAAATGCAAATTTTAAATTGAATGAGAGGAGGTTACGGTTGTGGGTCATGTTGGGGATCACGAGTCGGTTGTTTTTGGCGGGCCGTGACGATCGACTTGCCGATGATGCTAGCCAGTTGCTCACACTCTTCTTGTAATTCGGTCATTCTGGTACTGGGCAACAGTTCTGCTTTGATGATCAGGCGTATCCAGCTTCGCGACTCGCGAAGTTCCTTGAGAGCGATACGGAGTTTGTGAATAAAATCCTTGCGACTCTCTGCACTGCAGGCCTCTGCATAGTTGGGAGCGGGAGACGTTCCACTGCGAACAAGCTGCCCGGCAATATGCCGGCCCAAACGGTATCAGGCAACGCATCAACAACCCGACCAACGCGAGCAGAAAACTCCAGCAACCGTTCTTCCAGCGCCTCCGAGTTCATGCCCACGCCCCAAAAACAAGTTGCGGATCGAGTCGACCTGTCTTCCCACTTTGCATTTCGCAATTTGCAATTTGCAATGGTTTTCCTAACCCAACTCAACCTCCGCCGGAGCAATCGTCTTCGCCGCCGAGTCACTCCCCGTAAACTGCGGCAACTCGCATCGAGCAGCTTCCCAGCCATGGTGTCGCAACGTCCCTCGGAACGGAGCTTCTCCCGCGACCTTACCGGTCAGTCGATAGCGAGCCGCGTCGAATCCAGCAGGAACTTCCACGGCAGTTCCCTCTTCGTCGCTGACGACCGCTCGGATCGAGAACAATCGATCGAGTACTTTGGCGGCGTCCTGATGGATCGCACGCACGGCCGCTCCGACCTGGTCGTCCGTGTAGCCAGACAGATCTTCTTTCAGGAAGTCGACCAGTCGTGCTTCGCGCTGCAAGGTGGCCAGTAGCGTGACAGCTTCGCTTTGAGTCGGTCGCTTCGGGTCCGGACGTGGCCGCTCTTCGGGCTTGGGGACAGGCGCCGGTTGAACAGGGGCTGGCTCGGGCGCGGCCAGTCCCACCAAAGCTCGATCGACGCGCGACGCCACTTCGCCGTTGAACAGCACCTTAAAGAACACTCGAAACGCAAGCAGAATCCGGCCCATGAAGGGTCTCTCCCGATGTCATAATCAGTCGTGCAAACCCCAAGTAGCGCGGGTGAAATCACAATTGTCAACCAAGTCCGCCGAACAGACCGGCAATCACCTATCTGAAGAGTCTGTGAAACATGTTGCATTCGGTAGACGCTGTGCGTTTCCGCGCGTAGAGTCATTCACGTCTACAATCCGTCGCTCGAACGCCGGGGCCTTTTCATCAGGCCTTAGCACCCCGCACGCTCTGTGTGCGGATGCCGTTGAATACCAGAACAACCGAAAGTTGATCACGCGATGAAAGTTCAGCAGTTCCTTGACCATCACGGTCTGAAACAGAATCCGTTCAGCCAGGAAGATGCTCAGACCGACCCGCTATTCCAGCAATTCTGTGCCCGCGGCACGTTCCATCCCGCTTGGGACAAGATTTACGGCGACCCTGCCACTCCGTCAACCGCCGTCGTCTTCGGTGAAAAGGGGAGCGGTAAGACCGCCCTGCGACTGCAGATCGTCGAGCATACGGCGGAACACAACAAAGCGAACCCCGACAATCGCGTGTTCATTATCGAATACGATGACTTCAACCCGTTCCTCGATTGCTTCAACGAGAAGATGGCCTGGCCTGGCGGGACACCGGAACGGACGCTGACCAAGTGGCGGTTATGGGATCACATCGACTGTATCCTATCCATTGCCGTGACGCGACTGATCGACGATGTGCTCGACGAACGAACTCATGGCGCGCCGCAGCCGTTTGAAGTGGTCGGCGACAAGCTGCAGAACCTGACGCGATCCCAGAAACGAGACCTGTTGCTGTTGGCGGCGTTCTACGATCGCAGCACACACGTCAGCCCGCAACATCGCTGGACCAGCCTGCGTCGCAAGCTTCGGTTCCAGAACTGGAAGACGTGGTGGCAGTTGGCCCTGGGGGCCGGTGTGTCGCTGGGGCTGTTCGGATTGCTGGCACAACTGGGAAGTCTGCCACAGTTCGGAAAGTGGTGGACCTGGGTGATCCTGATCGCAGCGTGGGCTCCCTTCTTGTACAAGCATGGCCAATTGACGTGGCTGAGCTGGAAGATCAAGCGCCAGGTCCGGGTGCTCGATCGCCAGATCAATCCGCTGCGCGAAGTCTTGTCGGGATTTGAAGCGGGCGATCTGGTTGGTCAACCGCTGCCCGCTCGCGAACGCAGCGACGATCGTTACGAACTGCTCGGCAAGCTGCTGGCGATTCTGAAGTCGCTCGGCTTCACGTCGGTGACGGTGCTGGTCGACCGCGTTGACGAACCGCATCTGATCAACGGTTCGCCCGATCGGATGAAGGCGTTCCTGTGGCCGATGTTCGATAACAAGTTCCTCAAGCTGGCGGGACTCGGCTTCAAACTGCTGCTGCCCGTCGAAGTCAGTTTCTACCTGGCGAAGGAAGACAAAGAGTTCTACGAGCGATCTCGTTTGGACAAGCAAAACCTGATCCGCTCGCTCGAGTGGACAGGCGAATCGCTCTACGATCTGGCCAACGATCGCATCCGCGCCAGCAATCCCCATAACGAGACAACCGCATCGAAGCTGAAGTCGTGGTTTGACGATTCCATCAGCGAGCCCGAACTGGTCAGCACATTGGCTCGATTGCGAGTCCCCCGCCACCTCTTCAAATTCCTGCACCGGCTTCTGGTCGAACACTGTCACCGTTACACCGACGAATCGCCCAAATGGCAGATCAGTCGCGAAACGCTGCAGTCGACGCTGGCCGTCTACATGCGTGATCTGGAAGCCTACGATCGCGGCCTGGGAACGGGCTGAGAACTCACGGGTTTGATCTCATCAGGGCCATGTTCGTCAAGGACATGGCCCTGTGTCATTCACGGACGAGTAATACGGTCCTGAACCTTTGTGAGTTGGTACCGCAATTGAATATCCGTCTCCGAATGGAGACGTGGCCC
>CBIHQO010000452.1:0-5934 GCA_966211735.1 uncultured Schlesneria sp. | reverse complement strand
TGACTTCATGACGAATGCACCGATGCCGTAAATTGACTGCGTCATTTTATGGCCGACCGATCATCTCCCGAAAAGTGTTCAGTTTTAGTAATCTCCGTTCTTGCCATATCCGAAATTATGTTGTTAAGAGGCGATTTAGACTTTAAAAGTGTCTCAAAAAAGACACAATAGCCAGCAGTCCTCTTAGGGTGGTGGACTTAGCGACCTTTTTTTGATCACAACCCCAGCATTTCCATTGCCATTTGTTATGAGCGTTTGCTGAAAGAGAGAACGGTTATGGGACCTCATTTCGAGACCTTATCAGCTCGGCGTCGCTGGCAGAGCCGAGGGTTTACCCTGATTGAATTGCTGGTTGTCATCGCGATCATTGCCGTGCTGATTGCCTTGTTGTTACCGGCTGTTCAACAAGCGCGCGAGGCGGCTCGCCGGTCGCAATGCAAAAACAATCTCAAGCAAATGGGATTGGCGATGTACAATTACCACGACACATATCGTGTGTTTCCGCGGGCGTGCTTTGAATCGACGGGTTCGGGGACCGGATACCAGGGATTCAGTCCTCAGGCGATGATGTTGCCGTACCTCGATCAAGCACCGCTGTTTAACCAGATCAACTTCAACCAGTCATTTGTTTCAGGTGTGAATGCGACTTTGAAAAACACGCGCCTGACGGTGTTTCGCTGTCCGTCCGATTCTTCGACGAATTTGGTCCCTGGCAATAACTATTCATTCTGTGGTGGCGCGTCGCTGATCATGATGTCGCCGATTCCAGGTGCCGGGGTAGGTGGACCGCCAGGAACCCAGATCGCCGCAGGAGATCAGATTGGAATGTTCAACATGCGGAACAACCTGAATGTCAGCGCTGTGACCGATGGGCTATCGAACACCATTGCTGCATCAGAGGGACTTATCGGAACTGGCAATGGGACTTATGCCTTGGGAAATCTGGTTCGAGGAACAGACTTTCCCGGAGGAATGCCCAACACATTTGCATCAGTCGCGTTGCTCAATGCCTACGGAGCGAGTTGTACAGCGAACAAAGGCAACTTCTTGAATTCGACTCACCAGGAATGGATCAATGGAATGCCCGGACAGACGCTGTTCAACACATTGAACAGCCCGAATTCGGCGAATCCAGAATGCCACGAATGTACGGCGTGTTCGTGGTATGACAGTCGCGGAGTTTGGACCGCTCGCAGTCGCCACACCGGCGGCGTTCATGCCCTGATGGGAGATGGCGCGGTCCGGTTCATCAGCGACACGGTCGACAACACGACCTGGCAACGTATTGGGTCTATTAATGACGGTGCCGTCACTGGTGAATTCTAGTGATCACCAGTTGATTCGGAAGACATTTCGACGCCTTGGTTCGCGATCGATGAGTCGAGGCACTGTTCGTCCGCAGTTCCGTTGTAAATTCAATCGCAATTATTCCAAGCGAGGAACTATGTTGACGTGGCAAAAGTGGTTGGCGGTGGTCGTGGTTGTGATGCTGGCAGGCTGTGGCAGCGCGCCCGTCAAGCAGCCCGAACCGGCCAATCTCAAATCGTTTGACGAACTCAAGACTCGTTTGAAGGAAGTTGTTCAATACGGGCAGGGGGGGAGTGCGCTGATGGGGATGCAGGAAAGCATCGAATCCCTGAAAAAAGTGGACGCCACCAAGGGAGAGGTGCTGGCTGCGGACTTCAAACGGCTCGACACCGCACCCACCACCGAAGATCGCAAACGAGTCGCACAGGAGATGATTGACAAACTGTAACGGTCGGCGACGATGTCAGCGGTCGGCGGAATAGTCGCAAGTTCAGGTTGAATTCAGCATGGGAGGGGCCTGACAGGGGCGAGCGGCGAGGATATCCTTACGGGTTGTGATTCGCTGTCTGGCGAAGAGTCCCTGGTTCCCTCGACGAACTCATGTTATGCCTGAATACCGCTTTGTCGCTCGCGAAATGACGGGCAAGCAGGTTGATGGGGTGCTGACAGCCGCGAACGAGCGTGAAGCATTGAGCACGCTGGGGGCTCGGGGCGTCTTTCCCCTGTCGGTGACGCTGGCCGATGCCGCCAAGGCGCATCAGGCGAACAAACGCCGAAAGGTCCCTGCCAGGCTGCTCTGCCAGTTCTATTCTCAGTTGGCCGACCTGCTGCGCGCGGGCGTCCCCTTGTTGCGATCGCTGGAACTGCTCGAGCGGCAGACTCGTCATGTCACGTTGAAGATGGTGCTGCAGGAGGTTCGCGATCAGGTCGCGGACGGAACTCGACTGGCCGAGACGTTGCGGCAACATCCCACTGTGTTTTCCGAACTCACGATCAGCATGGTTCGGGCCGGTGAAGAGGGCAGCTTTCTGGAAGACACGCTGCAACGCATCGCCGACTTTACAGAGCATCAGGAAGAACTGAAGGGGCGCGTCTTTGGAGCGATGGCTTATCCCGCGTTCCTGGTTGTCGTCGGGACTGTGATCCTGGTACTGATGTTGATCTTTTTCGTACCAAAGTTCGAACCGTTGTTCGATCGGATGCGAGAAGAAGGAACGCTGCCGTGGGCAACGACCGCACTGCTGGCTGTCAGCTACGAACTGCAACATCGGGGCTGGGTGCTGCTGATTGTGATTCCGGTCTTGTACGGGTTCATTCAGAAACAGTTTTCCAATGACCAGGGTCGGCGGCGGTTTGATGCCTTTCGGCTGAAACTGTATGGGGTTGGTCAAGTTGTTCGCAGCCTGGCCATCGCACGGTTCTGCCGTGTTCTAGGGACGCTGCTGCACAATGGTGTTCCGATTCTGAATTCGCTGCGGATTGCCAAAGATGCGACAGGGAACCGGGTATTGAGTGAAGCGATCGCTGAGGCGGCCGAACACGTTTCTTCGGGACGGTCGTTGGCCCAACCGCTGGCCGAATGCAATCAGTTCCCGATCGACGTGATCGAGATGATTTCGGTGGGTGAAGAAGCCAACAACCTGGAGCATGTGCTGGTCTCGGTCGCCGAAAAAATGGAACGTCATACCAATCGGCAACTCGACCTGGTGGTACGACTGCTGGAGCCGTTGATGCTGGTGATCATGGCCGGAGTGATCCTGTTCGTCCTGCTGGCCTTGATGTTGCCGATCTTCAACAGTTCGACGGCGGTATCTTAGTTCGTAAGTACAGATGCTGTCGTCACCTGCGGGGCTCCTTAAAATAACCTGAAACATCGGCAGACTTGGTAGAGTATCTCGTATCATCACCTCAGGAATGCCTGTTTCCTGATGGATCAGGCTCGATTACAATCACTTGTCACAGATTCGTCTGAAACTTGCTTTGGAATGCCCACTCGGAAGGTACTGTTTGCCATGACTCGCTCAAACGTTCGGAACGCTCGTCGACCTGTCGCCCGCAGAGGCTTTACGCTGACAGAAGTTTTGCTGGTGCTGGCGATCCTGGGTGTGATTGCGGCAATGGTCGTTCCTAACCTGATTGGTCAGCAGAAAAATGCGTTGATTAAAACGACACGAATGAGCCTGAAGTCACTGGAAGATGCTTGTTCGGCCTACGCGATTGATCATGACGGCGAGTATCCCCAAGGGGGCCGCGACGAAGTGCTGGGACTGCTGACCAATCCCGGTGCTGACGCTCATGGCAAGGCGGTCGCCCCGTACCTGAAGTCGCTGCCAAAGGATGCCTGGGGTCAGCCGCTGTACTATCAATGGCCCAACAACAATGTTCAGAATGCCACGACACCGGCGCTGTGGTCGTCGGGACCTGATAAGAAGAGCGACGAAGGGCAGAACGACGATATCAACAACTGGTCCGACAAGTAGTCAGATCGGTGTGCTGAATCGAAAAGAGCGGTGCTTGCCCAAACCATTCACATTCACTGGACGAGTTGCTACTACCCAGAATTCGTAGAGCACCTGCGGAACGATACAAAGTGAAAATCCCGCACGCCCCAGTGCGAGAACCGCCGACTTGGCCGCGAGGTGATCTGTGCTTGTATCGACGAGCACCTTCATTCGCCGCGTCCCGAGTAGATTGATTCACATCAGTTTACGCAGTCACAATTCCGCGATTCCAAAATAGCAGTTCAGTCGCGCGTGTCGCCAATGAAGAGACACGCGCATTTCAACGTGTTTGAAATTGCCATTTACTCCCCAAGCTTGATCTTCACCGCGATTGTGCCGCTGTTGTCGGCGATCGAATTCCAGTTTTCCTGGCATCGTAGATAGAGATTGCCGTTGCCGGTGGCAGTCCATTCAGTATTGGCACCGAGTTCAAATGGCTCTGACAGTTTGTAGTCATCGAATAAGATCCCGACCAGTTTGCCTTTGCCCTCATCGTCGCCGTCGGCAGTCAATTTTTTGCCGGACTTCGCGACCAGCCATTCTCCGGTTGCTGCAATGGATAACTTGTCCCCCTCTTTGACGACGACTCGCGCCGGTTGCCAGCCGCGCATGGCGTCGACTTTAACCTGGACCGAGGCCGTTCCTTTCAGCTTTTGGAACTTGGGCTTCCAATCCCAACTGCAGAGGTCGGCTCGATAGCCCTGATCCAGATGTCGCAGGAAGAATTCATATTCGAAGCTGATCTCCTTCGACATGGGTCCGTAGACGGATTCAAAGCTGGTTTGTTGATCATTCAACAGCGCCAGGCCCAGCGGCTTGAACCGGGAAGCGTAGTTGGGATTGGCGGCCAGTAGATGGCACAGAGCCCATCTCCAGGAATAGTTTTCCCAGCTATCTCCGGTTCGTTGGCCGACTGCCACGATTTCGGACAGATCCTTGGGTTCCTGAGATTTCAGGTACCGCAACACCCCTTCGTGGATGTTGACGCCGTCTTCCTTCTCTTTCCAATACTGCCCGAGTTCGGCCATTCCTTCGGAGTACCATGTCGGGCCTGTTCGACCAAATGATTGATGACAGTAGGCGTGAACCGCCTCATGCTGAGGAGTACCTCGGTCCGCCACGGCCCAAACGATTGATTTGGCGGCGATGGCCTGCTTTTGGCCTGATCCACTGCGCAGAAACTGAGTGACACTCAGCGTGATCCCGCCCCCTGACTGGATGCTGGCGATGGCATCGGAATCGATCGAATCGGGTGGCCACTTCGACAGATCTTTGACAACGTTCATCTCGATGATCTGCGAGTTGGGTTTGCCGAAATACTTCGCGACAAGCACCAGCATTGTTTCCAGCCGGCCGAGGAGTTCACGTGCTTCGTCTGGAGGGATGTCTGTCCGCAACGTGAAATTCTTCGACGAGTAATCGTGAATCCCCTGGACAGGCGGTGCCTCTTTCGTGCGGGCGGACCTGGTCTTCCCCGTCGATTTCTCTTTAGGGGTGTTTTGAGCCTGCACAGACGACGAAATCGCCGTGATGGAGATCACTATTCCCAGCAAACTGGCGATGATGATCTGAGATTTTCGATTTGTAAGCATCACGGTTCTCGCCATCGGCAAATCAGAGAGATTTCAGACGATATCAGGATAACCGAATTCCGTTCGATGGAAACGGGTTTATTCGGATTATTCACGGGCCGGTCAGTTGCTCACTCCGGGGTAATTTGGAAATGCGCACCTCGCCTAGAATCGGTGCATGACGAAGAGTTCACCTGCCGCGCAACGCGTTGAACTTGCTGCTGGAGCCGGAATCTTCACGCAGGTGTGCAATTCGTCAGCTGGAAATTCGGATCACCTGAATCGGGTGAGCAAATCATCCGTTGGTGGAGCAGATGAATGCTGAGAACCTGACCGAGGGCGGTATCGATCCGGCGCCACATCGTCGTCCGCTGGGGTAGCAACTTCCACAGCAGTTTGGCTACCAATACGAAGCTTTGGCGGAAGATGCCGACTTCTCGCACCAAGGCGGGGCTGAGCAGATCCGGAAACAGTTCGCGACCTGTCGGTGTCTGGGAAAGGCGGTGCCAGTTTGGAGCCATGAAGGGATGCTTGAATTCAGTTTCCATAAATGC
>CBIHQO010000451.1:0-5943 GCA_966211735.1 uncultured Schlesneria sp. | reverse complement strand
CGGCTCCGGTCCCGTTCATTACCGCGTTTGCCACTGATCGGATCAACAAACAGGACACCGCAGTTATTCAGGCGATCCTGCTTGATTTGATCGAATCTCCCAAGCTCTGCGGAGCCCTCGAGACCCGCTTGGGGTTCATCGAGTTGGCCAGCGCAGCCGAGGCGGCTAAAAAAAAGTAGTCTCTGAGCCTGTACCTATCGATTGGAGTGGCTGGCGCGGGCCGAAGCGAGACGGCCATGTCGCGTGGTTACCAGATCAACTACCAAAACAAATGGTGCCGGTCTGGAAAAAGCGACTGAGAAGCACCGGTGTCGGTGGCGTTGCCGCGACGAAGTCCCTTGTCATCGTATCTGGTCGCGAATCCAGCGATTCGGCCGACGGTTTTCGGTGCTTCAATGCCACCGACGGAACCGAAATCTGGAAGCTGACGTATCCGGCTAAGGGAGACCTCGACTACGGCAACTCGCCGCGAGCAACCCCACAGATCCATGGCGATTTTGTCTATCTGTTGGGAGCATTTGGGCACCTGCACTGTGTCAAGTTAGGGACTGGCGATGTCGTCTGGAAGCAAGACTTACGTCAGGCATTCCAAGTCACCCACAAGACAGTCTGGGGACACTCGTCGTCTCCCCTGATTGCCGGTAATCAGTTGATCGTTAATCCGGGTGGCCCCCAAGCGGGATTCGTGGCCCTCGAACTCGACACAGGTAAGGTTCGCTGGAAGACGGATGGAGACGCGGCCGCATTCGCCTCTTTCGTTCTCGTGGAGGCTGGCGGCAGACAGCAGATTAACGGGTATGACGCGACATCTTTGGTGGGGCTTGATGTTTCCACCGGGCGAAAGCTTTGGCGACATGTTCCTCGTCGGCCGAATGATTTCAATGTTCCTACCCCAATCCTGTGGCGCGACAAGCTCATCCTCAGCACGGAAAACAATGGTACGCGTTTGTTCGAATTCGATTCAGAGGGCCGTTTGATTGATGAGCCGGTGGCTGTGAATGAAGATCTGGCACCCGATACGCACACCCCAATTGTCGTCGGTGACCGCCTATTTGGTGTGTGGGACGAACTGTACTGTCTGGATCTTAAGGCTAACCTCAAGGCCGTTTGGACAGGCGAAGCCAAGACGTTTCATCAATACACCAGTCTGATCGCCTCGGAGAATCGCCTGCTGGCAATGGGAATTCACGGTGAACTGCTACTGATCGACCCGACCGCCGATCAGTATCGAGAGCTTTCAAAAGTCGAGATTGTCGAGGATGACTCTGGGGTCTTCTCGCACCCAGCCATCGTGGGTGATCGGTTATATGTGCGGACAAGTTCAGACATGCGATGCCTGGCACTGTGTTAAGCTTGTCGGCAATTTGAGGTCAGCAAGCGTTCGTGAATGGTGTCTGTGCATCGAATACAGTCGCGGCAGCGGCCTCGCCACTGACGATTGAATCGGGAATACCGACGCCGCGAAACGCGTTCCCCGCCAGGGCGAGTCCCGGGTGAGTGGCCGTCAGGGATTCGATCCGGTGTACTCGATCCAGGTGACCGATGTGATACTGCGGCATCGCTCGGGGATAACGAACGACAAGTTCGATCTCGGGTGGGCCTTGAATGCCGAAGATGTCTGACAACTCTTCCCGCACGATCCGCTTTAAAGACGCGTCTTCATAGTCATTCAATTCTGGCTGCATTGCTCCGCCGACGAAGGTGCGCATCAGCACAGAGTCCGCAGGTGCCCGCTCGGGAAACTTGCGGCTCGAAAATGAAGTTGCCAGGATTCGCCGACGTTCGCGGTGTGGAACAACCAGGCCGAATGAATTCAGCGGGTGGCGAACATTCGCTAACTTATGCGCGGTGACGATGATCGCGCTCGAGGCATATTCAATCTGACCGAGTTCCGTTGAAAGCACTGGATCTAGTTCGCCAAGCAACTTCGCGGCCTGATGTGCGGTTGTCGCGATCACGATCGCGTCAAATAGTTCTTGCGTCCCATCCGCGAGCACAACGCCATAGCCGGCTGATGAGTCGAGTTTGCCAAGCGACCGGATGCGAACACCGGTACGGACGGAGCATCCTGCTTCAACTCGTTGCCGTAACGCGGCCAACAGTTCGTCCATGCCACCCGCGAGTCCCGCGAATAATCCGTAACGAGCACCACCGGAAGTTGTGTCCGATGCCATGGAACGCTTCGTTTTCTTTTCTTTCAACGACGCACGAATAAGGCTGCGGTGCGCGCGTTCCATCTCGAGAAAACGAGGCATCGTCGCGGCCAGGCTGAGCTTTTCAGGATCAGACGTGTAGATCCCTCCGACGAGAGGCTGGACCAGTCGATCAAGCGTTTCGCGTCCAAATCGGCGTCGCACGAAATCGGCGAGGCTTTCGTCGGTCACATCGCCCGGAGGAACGAAATACTCCATGAGCATTCGCAGCTTGCCCCAAGGAGACAGAATTGGCGTCGTCAGAATTGGCCAGATCGCGGACGGGCTGAGCAGCTGAAATCCCTCGGGAACGGGAACCGGACGGCCATCGAAGAGAACATGTGCTCCTCGGTAGCGAGGATCAGTCGCAATCAGGCGGCTTTCGAGCCCCAATCGTTGGCAGAGGCCAATCGCTCCGGGCTTGTTCGTCAGAAAGCTATCGGCCCCTGTATCAATCAGGTAGTCGCCGATCCGCCGGGTTCCGATGATCCCGCCGAGACGAGGGTTGGCCTCGAACAATGTGATTTCAACTCGCGATGACTGTCCTGCAGACAGCTCGATCAGGCGATGAGCGGCAGCTAAACCCGACAATCCGCCACCGATGATGGCAATGCGCCGACCTGTGACAGGATTCGTCATCGCGAGCTACCTGGACCCTAACTGCCTGGCATAATGCTGAATTGTCGCCGCGACCACCCGTCACTTCTGGCCCATTTCGTGGACCATTTCGACCAAGGCTTTCACGTTGTCCGGCGGAACCTCGGGGAAGACCCCGTGTCCCAGATTGAAGATATGCCCAGGTCGCCCTTCGGTGGCGTCAAGCACAGCTTTCGCCCGAGATCGCAGCGTTGGCAAGTCTGCCATCAGTGACACCGGATCAAGGTTTCCCTGGACGGCGACATCGTGACCGACCGTTCGCCAACCATCGGCCAAGTCCACTCGCCAATCCAAGCCGAACACGCTACCGCCTGCCTCGCGAAGCAATGGCAATAGTGCGGGATTGCCAGTCAAGAAATTGATCACAGGTGCGTCGGGACGAATTCCTGCGACAACTTGTTTTGTGAAGGGAAGTACGTAGCGACGATAGTCGGCCGGCGATAAACAACCGGCCCAGCTATCGAAAAGTTGAATCGCCTGGCAGCCCGCATCAACTTGGGCATTGATATAACGGATCAGGCTGCGAACCAGGCGCTCCATCAAGGTGCGCCAGGCACCTTCATCGCAGTACATCATCCGCTTAGTCGAGAGATAGTTCTTCGAACCACCACCTTCGATGACATACGACGCCAGCGTGAACGGTGCTCCCGCAAACCCCAGCAACGGGATATCGGCTGGCAAATCGCGTCGAATCAGCTTTACGGCGTCGAACACGAACTGCAGCGAATCGACCGATTCCAATTCGTGGAATCGATCGACATCAGCCGCCGTGCGAATCCGATTGTGAATAACAGGCCCTTCACCCTTGGCATATTCCAAGTCGATGCCCATCGGTTCCAGCATTGGCAGCAGATCGGCAAACAGGATCGCCGCGTCGACACCAAGGACTCGTTGTGCCGTCAGCGTGACTTCCGCGGCCAGGTCCGGCCGTTTGCACAGTTCGATAAACGTGACCTTGCTGCGAACGGCCATGTATTCGGGCAGATACCGTCCCGCTTGGCGCATGATCCAAATAGGGGTGGTATCGGTTGGTTCGCGGCGTGCGGCTTTAAGCAGACGACAATTTTGCAGGGCGGGTGTCAGCATGGGGGCTCCGGTGTGAAATCGAATTGTAGCCGTGAGGTTCCCCGGCGAGTAGCGAGCCCGATTTGATCAAGATAGTGGCCGCGAAGAATCATTCGGGCAATTCGCCAGGGAGCATCTCGGCGTCATCGTCCTGCCCGGCTTCGCTCATGCCTAATTGCCGCATTTTGCGATACAGATTGGAGCGATGAAGTCCCAGTAAGCGGGCTGCTTCGCTCATATTGTTACGAACTCGACGAATTCCTCGTCTGATGAATTCCTGCTGGAACTGGTTTGTCGCTTCGCTCAGTCCCAACTCCAGCGAAGGTTCGTGCGAGCGATTCTGGTCGGGGCTGAGGATGAACGCCAGATCATCTGCCGCGACAACATCGTTCGGAGCCAGGAAGGCAACGCGTTCCATCAGGTTGCGAAGCTCGCGTACGTTGCCCGGCCACGTATGGGCTTGCATCCGTTTCCGGGCATCAGCAGAGAGTTCCAGCTTCGGACGCCGGGCCTGAATCGCGAATCCATTCAGGAAGTGCTCGGCCAACGCGAGGATATCCTCGGGGCGTTCACGTAGCGGCGGCAGATCCAATGTCACCACATTCAGCCGGAAGTAAAGATCTTCGCGGAATTTTCGGGCTCGCACCGCTTCCGCCAAATGGGCGTTCGTCGCAGCGATGACGCGAGCATTGATCGGGATCGCCTGTGAACCCCCAACACGCGTAATCACCTTTTGTTCCAGCACACGCAGCAGTTTCGCTTGGCCACCAAGGCTCATGTCGCCGATTTCGTCAAGGAAGATCGTCCCCCCTTCGGCCACTTCGAACTTGCCCCGATGCATTTCTCGTGCGTCGGTGAAGGCCCCTTTTTCGTGACCAAACAGCTCACTCTCCAGAAGCGTTTCCGTGAGGGCAGCACAGTTCACCGCAATAAAGGGGCGATCTGCTCGCGGACCTTGAAAGTGCAACGTCTGAGCAACGACTTCCTTGCCAGTGCCGCTTTCGCCGAGAATCAGTACGGGCAAGTCGGTTGCTGCCAGCCGACGAATCGTACTGCGCATCGCCTGCATGGCAGGGCTCTCGCCGATCAGCGAAACCCCCTTGGTCAGTTGTTCTGTTAACTGGCGATGCGAACGAAGAAGCGATTCGCGTTCACGCGTATTCTTGAGGGCAATCGCGACCTGAATCGACAAGTCATCCAGCGTCGCTTCGTCGTCGGCGGTAAAAGTTCCGTCGTTTTTGTTGATGACTTCGAAAGCACCCAGCAACTTGTGCTCGCCATCGAACAGGGGAGCACAAAGCAGATTTCGGGTCTTGTAACCGCTCGCCACGTCCACTTTTCGGCTAAATCTGGCATCGTGATAAGCGTCATCCACACGCAATAACTTCGCAGAGTGAATAACTTCGCCGACGATGCCGGTTCGATCCGAAAACCGCAGCGAATTCCCCTCCACCCCCAGGGCAGGGCAGGCGACGACTTCCTGGTGCTCACGATCCCACAGGAAAATACTGGCTCGATCACATTGCAGAATTCGCACGGCTTCTCGTGCGATCAGTTCTAACAACGGCTCGGTTTCTTGAACCGTGGAGAGCTTCAAAGAGACCTTCAAAATCCCGCGAAGGCATTCAATCCGATGGTCCGCACGGCCTCGATCGGAGAGCACGTCCAGGCATGAACCCAATGTCCGCGCGATTCCGACTGTGAGCGGCAGGATCTCCGCGGAAAGGTGCCGCCCCACGAATGTCAAAACCCGACCGCCGCTCAGCTTGGTTCGGACGGGGACCGCGATCAGTGTCCCAACAGCAGGGCCTTCGAGAGTTGTGGCAACTCCACTATCCCGATCCAGAACATCAGCCAGGAGATCGCGCGGAATTTCCGCGCTGTTCCAGCGACCTGACTGAACCGTAACAACCCAGTTGGGGGCCCGATCAAAAAGCCCCACGCCGCTGGCACCGAGCTCCCCACAAATGTCCGCGAGTTGCTGCCGAAGAAAATCGTCTTCCACGGACGCAACGGCGACAGCTTCGAT
>CBIHQO010000450.1:0-5945 GCA_966211735.1 uncultured Schlesneria sp. | reverse complement strand
GATCCCAGGACTCCCACGATCATGGCCGGGACTGTCGATCCATCAGGAATGATCTGCAGGTCGAAATCGATGAACGTCGCAACGAGCAGGGCTTCTGCGAAGATCAAGTAGTAGAAGTATTGAGCGTTCAAGAGGAAGACGAGTTGATCGTGACTCCAACCGGGATTGGCCAGCGGACTGAGCACGGACCACAGGCAACTTTGTTCCACTTTCGCGGAGAAGCCAGCGGGAACGATCGCCATGTAGAGCGCGACCCACAGCAGGCCGTTGCCGAGTTCCACGAGAGCGTATCGCGCGGGAATCGAATGTCGGCAAGACCGACATCGCCCGCGCAAGATCAACCAGCCCAGGATCGGGATATTGTCTCGCCCCTGAATACGATGCTTACAGTAGGGACATGATGATGGGGGATAGGTCAGCCCCTTTAACTGAGCCCACAGCGACTCATGGTGAGGTAACCGATAGATGCAGACATTCAGAAAGCTGCCGACGACGGCACCGAACGTAAAGAGCCAAATCAGCACCACCCATTGAGGGACATCACCCGGTATCATCAACGGGCCTCCCGCAGCAGGCCCACGGGAAGCTGGTCCACGATCTTGTCGACGATCTCAGCCAATCGCAGTCCTTCGGTGTTGACCGTAACGTGCGCGCATTCGGCATACAGGGGTTCACGTTTCGCCAGGACCTCGCGAATCTCCTGGATTCCGCCCGTGGTCAAATTGGGCCGACGCGAGGAAGTGGTGGCGTCCTGCAGAATCCGAGAGGCGATGGTGTCGACCGAAGCGACCAACCAGAAGACTGATCCCGCGGCGCGGAGGTCATTCCGCGTCTCTGCATTGAGGATCGCGCCCCCTCCGGTCGAGAGAACCAAGTGTTCGCGCTGCAGCAACTCCGCGATGACATCTCGCTCCATTTGACGAAACAGAGGCTCTCCATCTGTCGCACAGATGTCTTTGATTGTGCGTCCGGCGCGACGTTCGATCTCATTATCGGCGTCAACCCAGTCCCAATGGAGACGCCGCGCGAGCCGTTTTCCGACGGAGCTCTTCCCCGTTCCTCGATAGCCAATCAGGGAGAGCACACGGGTCATTGGAAACTTGCTAGTCCGAAAGCGGGCGAACTTCAAACGCAGGATTGGAAAAACGGAGGAGGCGGTTCTGTAGACTCGATGCGACCATGGTCGAATCGAGTTGCAACGGCTACTTCGCGGCCGAAATGCTGGTTCGCAACGTCTCCTTGAGCATTTCCAAAGGAGCAGGCTGCCCCGTGAAACGCGTGAACTGAGCGGCCGCCTGCCGAACAAACATCTCCACGCCCGAAACGGTACGACAGCGATGTTCGCGAGCTTCCTTTAACAGCAAAGTGTTCTCAGGTGCATAGATGGTATCGAAGACGATCATGTCGTCGCGCATCCAGTTCGATTGAAATGGCGTCTGGTTCACGTCGGGATGCATCCCCACGGGGGTGCAGTTGATCAGAATGTCGGCGAACTCGGACCCGCGATTTTCCCAGGTAATCTGGCGGCAGCCCAGCGACTCTGCGAGCACACGTGCCCGTTCGGCAGTTCGGCTGGCAATCGTGACGGCAGCCCCTTTGCGAGCCACTCCCAACGCGATCGCTCGCGCGGCACCACCCGCGCCGAGAACCAGCACCCGCTTCCCTTCCAGTGAGTCACCGGGAGTCATCACCAACTGCAGGCTTTCGAGTGCTGCGGCATAGTCGGTGTTGTCTGAACGCCACCCTTCGGGTGTGCGATACAGCGTATTGGCAGCGCCAATCTGCTTGACAATTTCTTCGCAGTTCGGGTACTTGGCCAGCACGGCCTCTTTGTGAGGAATAGTGACGCTGTATCCCTGCACGTCCAGCCACTGGAAATCATCCAGCATCTTGGAGAGCTGATCGCGAGTCACACGGATCGGCACATAGACGCCATTGAAGCCGACTTTCTGCATCGCCGAGTTGTGCAGGACTGGGCTGAGGCTATGGGCAATGGGATCGCCGAGGACACCGAACACCTTCGTATCGCTCTTGATGTCCTCGTAGTGATAGATCTCATTCATCTGCTGGAACGTCAACTGGCCGGGTGCAATCTCGCGCTCTGCACTGAACGCGGCATAGGTGAAGGGAGCGCCATACTTGCCACACAGTACGCGGCTGAGAATGCCGAACTCACCCATGCAAAAGGCGATCGTCGGAATCTTGGCTCCGGAGACCAGTTTCAGCAGTCGCACGCAGTCGCTGGGTGAATGCGCGGTCGTCACCAACTTGATGATGTCTGCATTCAGGCCCGACATCTTCTTCCACAGTTCTTCGAGATTGTCGGGTGTGGATTCGAAGTCGTGATGACTGATGATCCGCTTCGTCTTGCCGTAGCGCGGAATCGATTTGGCGATATCGGATTCGATATCGACGTATTCCGCGCCGGAAATAATAGCCGTGCGCAGGACCGTTTGCCGTTCTTCCTCAGTCCCGGTCCACTTGCCACCGTCTTCGCGACGGCGACAGGTCACCACGACGGGGGTCGGACGGTCCTTCAACAGTCGCGGCACATCGGGCGCTTTCGACAACCAGTCGACGCGAAGTTCGACGAGCTTGGCGCCGCGTTGGGCCAGGGCAGCATGTTCGGCCATCACCATCTTGTGGCGGGTGCGAGCGATTGAGACACAGATCATCGTGGCGGTGAGTATTGAAAGAGGAAGGAATTAAGAAGTTAAGGCGAGAACTCTACTGCTTTGGCATTCCAGAATCGACCCGCTACGTGAACCAGCCGACTTCAGCCAAGTCGACCGAACTGGCGATCCAGTTCCATTCGACTGAGTGACAAGGCAGTGGGACGACCATGAGGGCAATGGTGTGCATCATCCACCAGATGTCGTTGCTGCAGAAGACTTTCGATCTCCTCCTGGGATAGCCGTTGACCCGCTTTCACTGCCGCCTTGCAACTCATCATATGCAGCAGTTCGTCCAGAATATCGCGGCGTGCCGAGCTTTGCATCCCGGTTGCGCCACCGCCGTCCAGTTTGACAAGCAGTTCGCGCAGAAGTTCGTTTAAATCGACCTTACGGAGCATCGCGGGGTACCGGGTGACCAGCACGGTGCCGTTTCCGAAGTCTTCCAACCCCAAGCCGGCTTTATCAAAGGCTTCCGATTGCTCCAGCAGGGCGGCCGCTTCGGTAGTGGTGAGTTCAATCGGTTGTGGGACCAGGAGCCGCTGCGATTCCACCGCCCCCGCCAGGACACGCGTGCGCAGGTGTTCGTAGACGATCCGCTCATGCAGCGCATGCTGATCAATGACGGTCATCCCATCCGGGGTTTCGAGGACCAGATAGCAGTCATGAATCTGAATGGCTCTGGCATCCGGTGCCTGGACCGGTCGGGCGTCGTACGCGGCTTGTAGCGTCGTCGCCGCGGAAACATGATCCGCTGGCGTCGCATCAGCCGAACCGGCTTCAGGCTGTTCGACCGTTACAGATGCGGCGTCCGGTTCGGGCCCGCGCTCTGCGTTCACAGGCTCTGTGTCGACCGGCCGCTGCACAGATTCGATCGTCCGTTCAACACTTGCAGGTCTATCAACATCGCCTGCGGGCACGCCGATGTTCGGCAGTTCGGCGGGGAAGGGCCGGAACGGCGGGATCGGGTTCGTGCCGCCAATTCTTTGTGCGGCCCAGTCGCCAAATTCGGATGTTAACTCGCGCTGGCGATTGACCGGCGCGGGCGGGGCGAAGCCCGTCAATCCGCCAGATCCGGCCCCGACGGCGACGGGCAGGCGAAGCTGGCTTTGAATATCGAGGCTCAAGAACTTTGATCGAATCATCGACAACAACTGTCGGAACAATTGCTGGCTATCGCGGAACCGCACTTCGACCTTCGTGGGATGCACATTCACATCGACCCGATCAGGTGGCAGTTCGATGAACAGGAACGCCACCGGTTGTCGGCCGACCATCAGCAACCCGCGATAGGATTCAGTCAAGGCATGCATCAGCGATCGATCGTTGATGCAGCGTCCATTCAAGAATAGGTATTGCTGCTTACGAGACGACTTGGAGTTATTGGGATGACCGACATAGCCCCAGATGCGAGTCCCATCCTGCGTCGATTCCACCGGGATCAACTGGTCGGCGACTTCCGCTCCATAAAACAAGCGAATGCGGTCTAAAGGCCGATCGGTGGCGGGCAATTCGTGAACGATCTTGTCGTTGTGACGCAGCACCAAGTGCAGCCGCGGATTTGCCAGAGCGATTTTTGCGAACTGCTCGGCGATATGACCGAATTCGGTGGAGATCGTTTTCAGGAACTTGCGCCGTACCGGCGTGTTCTCAAACAGATTCCGGATTTCGATCTGCGTGCCAAACGGACAGCCACAGGATCGCGGTGTCTCGACGCGACCGAGGTCCACCGTCAACTCGACGCCATGCGGTTGATCTTCTTGTCGACTTCGGATTCGCAGGCGGCTGACTTCGGCAACGGACGCCATCGCTTCGCCGCGAAAGCCCATCGTCTGCACATCGAACAGATCGTCAGCACTGCGAATCTTGCTGGTCGCGTGGCTGGTCACAGTCAAGATGAGATCGTCGGGGTGAATCCCCTCGCCGTCATCGACGATGCGGATCAGTTCCGTTCCTCCCGCCACAACATCGACCTCGATCCGCGTCGAGAGAGCGTCCAGGCTGTTCTCGAGCAGTTCCTTCACGACGCTGGAGGGACGCTCGATGACCTCGCCGGCTGCGATTTTATTGATGACGCTCGGTGACAATTGCTGAATGCGGGGCATAGCTGACGAATGAATAAATGGCACAAGTGGATTGGAGACGGCGCCAGGAACGCGGTCGCTCCAATATCCCCGAAACCCGGCTCACTATCCAGTTACATTTCACTCTGGTGGTCATGCCCACGAAAGCGAACGGCCGCCTGCTGTCTGGCCTCGGCGAGCATCTGGATTTCGTTCTCGATCTCCTGGCGTTGTCGAGCCACCGCTTCATCGAATTTCTGGAGCACTCCCAGGGCCTTGTCTTTGGACGCGACGAGTCCAATCAACAAGTACTGACCAATCGCCATACCGTAGCAGACCCAGCCAACCGTCTCATCGGGCCAGATCACCGCCAGAATCGCCAGCACCGGCGACGATCGGTTCAGGTGCTGACAGATCAATCCCTTGCCCAAGGACGGCAGATATCGGATCAGACTCCAGACCACCCGACCGCGTTCTATCTTGGGAGGCTGCGGACCAGGATAGATCAGCGCAAACAGAGATTGGTCGGGCATCCCTTCGATCACGCCGATCGCCAGCAGCAGGCGGCCGCCCATGAAAAATACAGACTCACGAGTCTCGGGGCGGACCCATCCGAAAATAGTCGATTCCATGTTCTGCGTCGCAATCAGCAGCAGGAGCGCCCCGCGGAACCATTGCTCCAGATCTTTTTCCAGCTCCTCGTCCAGATCGTTCACTCTGACGACGCGGCGGACAAACATCCGGAAGATCGGGATCGCGATGAAGCCGAGAAACAAGCGCACGATCGGCTTGAGCAGAGGTTGCAACAGCCGCGTCGGCAGCAATAGTTGCAACAATTCGTTCACTGGAAATCCGTTCTTGTTTCAGTTTGCGGTGGTGCGACCTAGCGTCGCCAATCGATTCTGTTGTAGATCTCAAGCAGCCGTTCGCCGCGAGCCGTATTCAGTTGTAACACATGCGCGATCCGACCACGCAAATGGGCCGCGAAATCGGCGACGGCCTGGCGATTCTGAGTCGACGGTCCCAAGCGGACGCAATTTGTCAGGATCGCCTTCAGCTGATCGAAGTCGGCCCGTTTGACGTTGGTCTTGGCGTTGACCACGACACCCGCAATCGATTGCCGCTGATTGGCTCGCAGCACCTGTCGCTTATGGCGATTCGATTGAAATAGCTCGCGCCGAATTATATTCTCGAACCGCGGGATAAGCGT
>CBIHQO010000449.1:0-5954 GCA_966211735.1 uncultured Schlesneria sp. | reverse complement strand
GGCGACCTCGTCGCTCATCCCGGCGGGCAGCCCGTCAGCCGATCGCAGCAATAGGGAGCGCAGCAAAGGTTCCGCGGCATTGAAGTCATTCAGTCGAATCCAGATCCGGGCTTGACCGAGCGTCGCGCCGTCTGCCAAGACTGGGCGATGCGAGTCTGTGATCGATCGGTACGTCGCCAGTGCTTCGTCCCATTGGCCCAGCCCTTCCTGACAGAAACCCATTCGGAGTGACAAATCTGCGGGCCCCCGCAAGGAATCGGCACTTCCTAGCGATCTATAGAGTTGAAGAGCGGCTTCGTGGCGGCCTTCACGGAGCAAATCATCCCCCTTCGACCGATCGGGGCCCGGTTTCAGAGAGAGATGCTGGATCTGATTGGGAACTGGAGGCGCGGGTTGCTCGGCGGCATCCAACTTTCCAGGGGGTGGCGACGCCGTTTGCAACGTGAAGCCGATTCCCAAGGCGATTGGAAACACGGCGATCACGACGACAAGCATCGAAAAGCCACGCAGTCCGGTGGACGGAACGTCCTGTCCATCCGGTACATCCTGCGTTTGTGTTGTTTCCGTCGCCATGAGTTGACCTTGACCAAAGACCCCAAACCAGCAAATATGCCCCGCCTTTTCCCAAGTTCAAGTTCTTTTCGTCCGAAACCTTCTTCGTCGGCATAAACCGCCCCGGGTGCTAGCATGCGAATCGATCCTGGCTTCCAAGGGAACCCGCTTAACGGGCGAAAGATCGGACGACCGGTACAGGGATCGTCCTCTGCATCAACGTCGCGCACGGACCAGGCCGCGGAATCCGAATCGACGATCTCGGCCGAAACAGCGGCACTCGTGGGATCGCTGCACGAGATTCCGGAAGTACGAGCCGAGGTGATCGAAGAAGTTCGCCGCCGATTAGGCCGTGGCGAATTCCTGTCTCGCGACGCCGCCGAAAAAACGGCCGAAGCGATTCTCGCCGACTTGGCCAGTTTTATCGGCCAATAGTTGGTGCTCAGACGATTAGCCGGTCTGAGGTCTCATCATAGAACCACGCATCGGTTCTGCACGCCGAGTTCAGATTTTCGGCGGGCGATTCGTCGAGTGCAGCGGAGTCCGCCTTCTTCGACATCAGGGTTCCGATCTACGCCAGGTATTCCCATCGCAGATTCGGAGACGCGCCATCCACTGTTCCGAGTATTGATCTCAAATGCAGCAGCTCACGCCATAAGAGCTGGGAGAGTGACCTCGATCTGTGTGCAGCGTTGCACTCTCGCATCGCTGACCGCCCCTGGTGTCGAGCATTTTCTGCACGCAACACCAAGGGCGTTCGATAGGCCAGATTACTTCAGATCTCGCTGGTATTGCTGAAATTCAGCCGACGTTTCAATCGGGGCACGTCCGCCGGGAAGGCCCGTCGTTCGCTTCGAAGGATGGTCCGCCGCCACCCGTCGGCCATTGTCAGGATCAGTCCCTTGGAGCAGATCTCCCAAGAATCGATCGCTGGCCTGCTTGACGATGATCACTCGATCAGGCTTCCCTGGAACTTTGGATCGCACGACGCACAAGACTTCTGCTCCGGCGAATTCTTCAGGAATCTGATTCAATGCACCGCCGCTGACGCCGCCGCGCTCGAGTTTGCTCAATTGGTCAGCCAACATCTGCCCGATCGCGTCGTCGTCCGTGGATGCAAATGCGGAAGCAGGGATCACTGTTTCGGGAGTGGCTCGCTTCAACTCGTCCAAGGCCGCGATCGGGGCGTTGTCCGGTTGGGTGCGTGAGCGAGGCAAAAGATGTGGAAAGCCGGCCTTCTCCACCAGTTGCAGGATCGGTTGCAAGCCGGTGTAGAGCCCGCGGGGCTGATCCGGATCTGCCGCGATACAAACACCAACCAGTTCGTCGTCACGGAACAGGCCACCGCCCGATCGTCCTTTGATGGGGCGAATGGTGCATTCCAAGTTCTCGGGACCGCGGTATTTGTTGATCCTGGTCAATTCGACATTCTCGCGCGAAGGATTGTCCCCGCTGCTGCAGCCAATGCTGAATAAGCCGTCTCCCACCGCCAAGGCTCCGGCCGAAATCCCGAGCGGCATGCTGGACAGGCGTCGTGAATAGTTGATGCTCACCAGGCCCACGTCGGCATCCATGTCGGTCAGCAGCACACGACCAGCCACCGTTTCTGGCTTAGCCGACTTTGGACTTGTATAGAGGTCAATTTCGATCACTGCGTTACTGGACAGCTTACGGAAGATATGACCGCATGACAGAATGATCGCCTGTCCGGGTTGGCTTTCGATAATCGTTCCGGAACCGTAGTTGATTGCCGAACCATCCTTCACGCGAATTCGGACGCTGGATCGCAGGGCATCTTGCTCAGGAGGTTGACCGCGGAAGATCGCATCACCGATTTCAGGTTGCTCTTTCGTTTTGCCCACGACATCAAATGGAGAAAACGGAGTTTGGCGCGGCTCCTTGCTGGCCGGAGACAACGCGACGGGAAGCCCCAGGCCACCTGCTTTGGAATTATTACGTTGAGGCGGCGCCGCATCGACAAGCGGAAGGTCTTTCGGCAGTCGACTGATCATTTTCCGCAATTGCTGTTCGGTGGTGATTCCGCTCACACGATCCAGTTCTTTGCCGTTCGCGACCAGCACGAAACAGGGAATCGATGTGACGTTATATTTGCTCGCCAGCGCGGGCTCATGATCGACATCGACCTTGCGAACCGGCAGGTGCTGACGCTCCAGCTTGGAGACGATCGAACTCATCTGCTGGCAGGGGCCGCACCAGGCGGCGGTGAAGTCCAGCAGGATATTATCGGGATCAGCGGCGCTGGCACGTCCGCAGCTGAAAGCCAGAACGAAGGCAAACAGCAGTTTCCACGAGGCTGCAGCAGAGTGATGAGAGCGGGGGACACCGGCGAGATTGGGGGAGCAAACCACCAGCGATTGCGAGCGAGAATCTGTCCGCTGCATAAATTCGGCCTCCGTGCCTTTTGTAGTTTTTCCAAATTCCACCGCGTTGTCGCGGCACGATTTACAATGACCTGATCGTTGCCATCCTAGCTTCAATCGAGTCATCCGATGTGGACCGAAACCCTTTATTTCAAGTGTTTCTTGCTGTTCATTCGACTTACGCCAGCCACCGGAATCAACCGATCGCTTGCCTGCCACCCCGTCGACAGAGAGCCCATCCACATCGTCAGGTCCGTTATGCACGCCGCATGCCACAACGCATCGAAAACAACGTCTGGACACGATTCCTCGCTGCTGCTACTTTCCGCCGCGTCGGATGGTTTCTCCCGAAACTTTAGCTATTTACTGAGTCGGCGACATTTTCAGCGATAGACCTATCGGTGCTGCACCGAGGCCTATCCTGCGGATGCTTCGTCGCTCTGATTGCAGGACCGTTTGTGGCATGATGCCAACAGACAGACTTTGCGATCCTGGTTTGTGTTTCGTTCGCCACCCAAGGATGGAGTTTGTCGTGCGAACCCTGAAATTGACCGTGACCGTTTTATTCGCTGCGCTATCCCTGTTGGCGGCCTCGCAATCTCATGCCATCGAGAACGTGCGCGGCAAGCCGTATCACCTGACACAGAAGCATGGGCCATGGATGATCATGGTGACCAGCTTTCGCAATGTCCGCGATGAAGACATGCGCAAGGACGGCTTGACCGCCGAACAAGCGGCCGCCGAGTTGGTCTTCGAACTGCGCGAGAAGGGAATTCCGGCTTACTCTTTCTCACAAGATGCCGTGAAAGGCCAGATCGATACTCACGATCGTCTGGGCCGCGATGATCGTCGGATCTATGCCGCTCAACGCGACATGATTTGCGTTCTGGCGGGTAACTACGAAGCGATCGACGACAGTGTCGGCCAGAAGACGCTGAACTTCGTCAAGAAGTTCCATCCCAAGTTTTTGAAGGATACCAAGAGCGGCGCGATCGTACGGGCCGATTCGGCCCAGCGCGGCCCACTGGTGGGGGCGTTCATGACCATCAATCCGCTGATCGATCCCAAGGACGTGGTCCAGAAAACCGTCGACAAAGAGACGAAAGCACTAAACTCTCACGCTAGCTTCCCGCTGATTAAGAATCCTCACAAATACACGGTGCAGGTGGCGACCTTCGCAGGCAAGTCGGCGACCCCACTCGGAAACAGCACGTATCGCGGTCGAGAAGGCTGGTTCGAATCGAAGATTGCCGGGGAAACTGGATTCAACCTGGCCCGGGCTGGTGAGGACGCCGACCAACTCGCCATGTATCTCAGAAGAAAAGGCGCGAACGGGGCAAACGCGCAGCTTTACGAAGCCTATGTCTACCACGACAAATTTCAATCGATCGTGACCGTTGGTGGCTTCGATTCTCCGGACGACCCCCGAATCCGTGCCGTCGGTGAGTACTACAGCCCCAAGTGGGAGCCTGATCTGCGAGCGGTCAGCCAAGCTCGCCGAAACACGGGCGCAGAATTGACGCAAGAAGAAAAAGATCAGATGCCGAAGGTTCGGACGAATCACACTGAGTATCTGCCAGGACCAACAAAGGATTCGCCACCAGCGCAGCTTTGGACATTTGATACGGCTCCCAAGGTAATTCCGGTCCCACGCATCAAGTAGCCTGATCGGATCTGGTGAACTCAAGCATCGAACTCCACCGCGAGTCACTTCGCCGTGGAGTTTGTTCGTTTTCTGGGTGCCGCCTCACAGCAGCGAATTCGTTTTGCTCATGTTATCCTTGGTCGGCTTTCATCGACTGACCCGACTCTAAGGAAATAGGACTCATGAGCGACCGCGTTTGCCGCTGGGGAATTCTTTCGACCGCTAACATCGCCCGTAAGAACTGGCTCGCCATCCGGAATACCGGGAACGCCATTGTCACCGTGGTCGGCAGCCGCAAGATTGAGAAGAGCCAGCAGTTCATCAATGAATGTCAGGCATCGGCTCCCTTCGCAAAAGTGCCGGAAGCATGCGGCAGCTACGACGAACTGTTGAAGCGTGATGACGTGGATGCTGTCTACATCCCGCTGCCGACAGGGGTCCGCAAGGAATGGGTGATCAAGGCCGCCAACGCCGGTAAGCACGTCCTGTGCGAAAAGCCGGTTGGAGTTTCCGCTGCCGATGTCGTCGAGATGCTCGCCGCCTGCAAAAAGAACAACGTGCAGTTCATGGACGGCGTCATGTTCATGCATAGCCAGCGACTGACAAAGCTCCGCGAAGTCCTGGATGATGGCGAGAGCGTCGGTAAGCTGCGCCGGATCTGTTCGCAATTCAGCTTCTGCGCCACGGATGAATTCGTCTCGAGTAACATTCGTGGCAGCGGCGGTCTTGAGCCGCTGGGCTGCCTCGGCGACCTGGGCTGGTACAACATCCGGTTCACGCTGTGGGCGATGCATTACCAGACTCCTCAGAAGGTCAGCGGTCGCTTGTTGACGCAGGCGGGACGCGCGGGAGACGGGGACGTTCCAATGGAGTTCTCGGGCGAGTTGTTCTTCGCAGACGGCGTCTCGGCCAGCTTTTACTGTTCGTTCCTCAACGAAAATCAGCAGTGGGTCAATCTGAGCGGCACGAAGGGATACATTCACGTCCCCAGCTTCGTGTGCCCATACTACGGCAGCGAAGTGTCGTTCGACGTGAACAACACGAAGTTCGTCACTCAAGGCTGCGACTTCAACATGGAAGAGCACACGCGGCGAGTGGCAATCGCGGAGTACGGCAACAGCTCACCAAGTGCTCAGGAAACGAATCTGTTCCGCAACTTCTCGAAGCTGGCCCTGTCTGGTAAGCCCGACGAATCGTGGGGCCAGATCGCTCTGCAAACTCAACGCGTCATCGAAGCGACCGTAGCTTCGGCACGGCAGGACGGAAAGTTGGTCGCTGTCGAAGCCTGAATGATTAGATTCAACTCGACTTAAAATCAATCCAGCTAAGTCGCGCGACTTAGCTGGATCTTTTTTTGAATCTCAAACTGACACCTC
>CBIHQO010000448.1:0-5963 GCA_966211735.1 uncultured Schlesneria sp. | reverse complement strand
GTTGGGCCAGGGGGCTTACGCCGGCTTACGCCCCCCGCTCAGGAAGAGGTGGGGGCGGTGTGGTTGTTGTTGTCATCAACTCTGGAACAGGGACCTCTGATCTTCCGCTAGAGAGCGGCCCAGAGGCGTGTCCGTTGGTTACGGTACACCTGCGACCTATTGTCGTGACCTGATTGTCCGTTTTGTGGTGCGCTGATCAAGACGGTGTTTGGAAAACTTGGGAACTTTCTTCCAAGATTTCACTGACAAATTTTGACACCCCAGGACAGTTTTTGACATTGGGGGACAAAACAGCACTGTTGTTCGCCGTTTTCCTCAAAAAAGTGCGTGTTTTTGACAGTGCTTTTAGCGACTGAAAGGCCAGCCTGAAAAGTGCTGATGATCGAGGACGGTGGGATGAGGGCAGCCCGCAATCGCGGACTTTACAAGGCGAACCGATGAACGGTGGGCCTCCCGCTTCACACAACCGGCGGCAACTTCGGTTTGCTTTACTCCGCCGCCGAATGGTAGTCTGGCGGGTTCACTCCTTCGACATGGCTGAGGTAACCAGATGGGTCGGTATACGTTGTTGATCGCGGTCACGATCGCGTGTGGTGGCTTGCTGGTGTATGCGGCGTTGGCTCCTGTCGGACCGACGAACAATGCTTCGCCCGAAATACGTCAGGCAGGCGGCGAGCCGGTCGCACCCGTCATCAAAGAAGCACCTGGTCCAACCCCGCCGGGAATGCGCTGGATTCGCGGCGGCACGTTTCAAATGGGCGACATGGACAGCAAGTTCGAGGACGAGCGACCGGTGCATCTGGTCACACTCGATGGCTTCTGGATGGATGAAACGGAAGTCACCAATCAGCAGTTCCTGAAGTTCGTTGAAGCGACCGGCTACCAGACAGTCGCCGAGAAGGCTCCCAAACGCGAGGACATTGCGGCTCAGGTCCCCGCCGGGACGGTCATTCCGGAAGAATCACTGGTGGCAGGATCGATCTGCTTCAATCCAGATCTGGATGTCAGAACGATCCGCAAGGATTTTCCCAACTGGCCGTATCAAGTTTGGAAATACGAACCCGGAGCCGATTGGCGTCATCCGTCGGGGCCGAATTCCTCGATCGACAAAATCCTCGATCATCCCGTGATTCACATTTCCTGGGATGACGCTGTGGAATACTGCCGCTGGGCCGGACGGCGATTGCCGACCGAGGCCGAATGGGAATATGCCGCGCGCGGCGGCCTCGAAGGAGCGACCTATCCGTGGGGAAAAGATCGCAACCCCAATGGCAAATGGAAGCACAACACCTGGCAAGGCGTCTTCCCCGAATCGCATGACGTGCAGGACGGATTCGCCGGGACCGCTCCGGTAAAATCGTTCCCCGCGAACGGCTATGGCCTGTATGACCTGTCGGGCAACGTGTGGGAATGGTGCCACGACTGGTATCAGCCGGACTATTACTCGGACAGCCCCAGCCGCAACCCACAAGGCCCGGACAAGAGCTATGATCCCAACGAACCACTCGTCCCGAAGCGAGTCCAACGTGGCGGCTCATTCATGTGCAGCGATGACTACTGCACCGGCTATCGAGTCTCCGCCCGCATGAAAGGGGATGTCCTCTCCGGAACATTCCATTGCGGATTCCGCACCGTGCTGTCAGCGACCCCGGGCCACATCGCCGAAGAGGCGAAGAAGTAACAAGAGTCACCGCGCCGTCGCTTGTTGACGAAGCACGATCCCAACGCCACCCGCGGCAATCACCAGCAAACTGCCAAGAAATAATGGCAGCGTTTTCGAAGCATCCACCATTCGATCCACCGTCGGAAGTGGTTCGGCCGGAGCAGCGATGAACGTGGATTCAAATCCATTCGTCCACATGGTCTTGGTGGAACGCAATCGAAAGGTTTTGTCGTCAGGGACAGGTTCGAATTCCACCGCTTCGCTCACGACATATCGCCGCCTGGAATGTGATGTCATCTCCGCGACGTTTCCGTAATCGGTCTTTTCTGGATCAGCAGGCATGGCGTACACGGCCTCTGTCGCTAGATAACACGTCTCCGGCAGCCAGTCGCACTTCGCGTACTTTACTTCTGCGACTTCCCAGAGCGCACCCTTGTAGAAATGCTCAACCACGACAGGTAACAGCTTCGTATTCGGGTCCACATACAAAACAGATTCGTTGATGAAGTCTGGATGCTCTCGGGCGGCGAGCGGTTCCCGGAGCTTGATCGCAATCAACCCCGCGCGACCACATTTGACCGCGCCACAGGTCGCGAAGACGGCGTCCCAAGACGCCAACATCTCTTCCAGCCTGCCGATCCCAGAAGTCGCTCCAAAATCACGCGGGTCGATAATTGGCCCTGACCGTGTTAAAGGATCGTCAATTGTTCCGCGGCTGACCAACGGTGTTCCGGAGGCACCGCAGGTGGTGGTGTTCTCATAGCTGTATTCGACACCGTTACGGATGTGTCTGCTTTCGATGTTGTCGCCGACATAACATTCATTGCGAACATTTGGACCACAAAAGAACACACGGTGTTCACTGGTCCTGGAGAGAATGCCGGACGCAGCAGGCATCATGCGCACCGACGAACCAAGGGGACGAATGTTTTTCAGGATGGGAGCCGACCATTCGATTTCCTCTTCGTCAACATCAGATTCTTCATCCTCAAGTACAAGAAGATCATTACTTACGCGATCGTTGTCGCGACTCTGGCGATTGTTAGCATTTGCGCGTTGAAGAGGGCGACATTCTCGCTGTTCAACGGTAACTGACGGCGAGACGGGACGGGACAATAGATTCAGGTCCATCGTGATCGTTTGCGTTACCTTGCACTGAACACCACCTAAAGCGGTGTAGTTTGCCCGGTAACTGCGAAGGGCAAGGTCACGCACCTCCGCAGCGACGTCTTCGCCAGAGCCCTCATCGGCAAGCAGAGGCGACACCAGTGCGATTGCAATCAAGCTCAGCGCCCAAGGAACAGCAAGTCGTCGACGTCGATTCATGACAAGATTCCTGACTGTCTTATGTCGCAGTATGCCGGTGGTCTTCGATCACTGTCGATCAATCGCATCTGCCGGCTTTTCGGCGAGGTCCGCCAGCGCTTCGTCGCGACCATAAACGATCACCTGCGCGCCGCCATGGACTGAGGCAAACGCCGGATCGTACATGGACGAAGCCTGGATCGGTGGCCAATCGAATCGGCCGGGAGTCGTGACGCGGACCTGATAGCGGAACGTCCGTTGATGGGCGTTCACCGTCGTGAACAGCACCGCTCGATCGTCGAGGAATTCGATGTGATCGGGGGTCGCACTATGGCCCTCCGCTTGCGCCGATGTCGCCAGACGCGGATTCTCGATTTCGACTCCGCCCGGTAAGGCATCGACAATCGCGACGTTGGGGAGGTCGACTCGGTCGGGGGACGAGATCTGCACTTCCACCATGATCAGATCGCCGACGCGCAGCTTCGTGGGATCGATGATGCGATCCTTCTGGTCGCGCCATGTGCGGCGAACCGTGAGTTGCCGGTCATAGGGAGTGATGTGCGTCTTCTCGCGTAGACCCTCGACCGTGCGAATGACGTAGAACTCGCCCTCACCCTGCGACGTGATCGTCAACGCCTCTGTCTTGCCAGTCCAGCGCTGATGAATCGGAGTGGCGTGGGTGAAGTCTTGCTTAATACCGTCACGGTCGATGATGGCAGCAAAGTCGTTCTTGATGTTCGTGGTCGCACGGTAACCGGCGAGAGCCGAAATGGCTGTGGCGTTCTCAATCGTGTTCATCCAGACCTGCTTCGTTCGCGCCCCCTGCAGGCGTTCGACCAGCGGCGGGATTGCAGCATGTTGCGAGTCGAGTTCCAGCAGCACCTGCAACAGGACCGCATCCTGACGAGTCCGCGACGTAATGCGACCAGTTGAGGAACTGACTGCTGTCAATCGGAACGTCTCGTCCGGCAGCACGCTGGCGGCTCGATCTTTGCGGCCGACGCGGATCCAGGCCGCCGCCAGATGAGCTCGACCTTCGGCGTCGAGGAACTCCAGATGATCCGACAGTCGCGAAAGCCAGCCCAGCTTGGGCTTATCGAGCGATGCCAGAGTCCGGCAAATGAAGGCTCGAGCGTTAGCATCGACTTCGACACCCGCCTGCCCATCCAGCACGCTTTCCAGATACTTGGCCAACTCCGAAACGAACTGTGGATCGACGACTTGGCCAGCATCGCGAGCGGCGACAATCGCACCTGCCGCATAGGCCGAGATCCACGGGTCGCTCGCCCCGTTGCTCCAGTAGCCAAGCCCGCCGTTTCGGTTCTGCATCGACCACAATCGAGTCACAGCCGAATCCGCCAGTTCCGAGACCAGCTTCTTGCGCGAGTTGTCGACCGGCGACTTGTCCAGACTCAACCAACTCTGAGCGGCAGCGAGTGCATACAGCCGACTCGACGTTTGTTCGCCGCAGCCATACGGATAGTCGATCAACATATCGAGTGCCGGATTCAGATCGGCCGACGGCAACGAACTGACCGCGAGCGATGTGCGCGTCGTTCCGGCTTGGAAACCTTCGGGAGCGATCAGCGTCAGCGGTTCGCCGACGCGATGTCGCGTGACGGTGGTTTCGCTGTCGAGCGGCGTTGCCGAACGCACGGCAAGTGCTCCTTCCGAGAAGGCCGAGTGCATCGTTCCGTCGATTGCCGCGGCGTTGGCTTCGACGCGAACAGTTGCCTGCCCCAGTCCGCGACCGGTGACTTCCAGCCACTGCAGCAACGGCTTATTGGGTTCCACCGTCACAGTGCGTGCTGGTGATTGAGGCACGTCGAGCCAACTGACACTAACCGGACCAGACACATCCGTTCGTAGGCTGACTTCGAGTGATGCTTGCGTGCTGTTGAACAGTTTGACAGGGACGCGAAACTTGTCGTTTGGCGCGGCACAGCGTGGCCAGGTGCTTTCGACGAGCAGTGGCGATGTTACCGTCAACTGGTGATCGGTCGAGCCGTAACGATCTCCCTGAATGGCGACCGCCATCAGTCGCAGCGACCCGGTGAACTGCGGGACCGGCAGATCGATGACCAGTGATCCATCGTCCCCAATCGGTTGAACGGAGTGCCACACAACAGTCGGCGAGCGACGCGGCATGTCGACGGGACCTCGGCGGGCGCTATCGATATCCAGATCCGACTTGTCGCCTGCATCGGCCCCGATGCGGGTCATGCTGGCCGGTCGCAGATGATCGGGCAGCAGGTGGCTATAGATATCCGAAGTCGAAACCGCCAGCTTGCGCGGCTTGTGGAAGAAGTCGATTGGTTTGGGTGTCGTGAAGCGTGTCGTCAGCAGAATCCCTTCGTCGACCGCCCACAGATGAATCAGTGGTGTGGCCTTCTTGGGAGGCGTCTTCTGCAAGTCGTTCACACCATTGGAGACGAAGCCTTCTAAGTGGGCTCTAACTTTCACGACGGCTCCCGGTAGAGATGTCTTGACCGTCTCCAGCTTCAAGGGAAGTTCGCGGGGAGTCGGATCGATCACGATTCGGGCCAGCCCATAGGCGCGATGTGGCAGCCAGGTGGTGGCGGTTGGATCAATCGGACGAATCACCGTCGCTGAGACATACAGCCCGCCGCGAGCGTCGGCTGGGATCGGCAGTTCGATCTGCTGCGAATTCTCCGTCAACACGGCGACGCGTCGATCGTAGATGCGATCCCCTTCCAAGGTCAGCAAGACGCGACCTGCAAATGGCGCTCGCACCAGCACCGAAGCGACATCGCCCGGTCGGTACTTGGACTGATCGAGGACCAGATCAAGCTGTTCCGGTTGCTGCAGCGGCACGTCGACGCGATCGGACTGTTGCGTGGATGCGTAGAATTCAAGCCGCGTCGCCGACTGCGATGCGGCGTCGACCATGCACAGGCGATACCGTCCAGGGGTGGGGCACTTGATTTCCCACGACCCGCTGGAAGCGTCAAACGGCTCTGCCAGTTGATTCGAT
>CBIHQO010000447.1:0-5964 GCA_966211735.1 uncultured Schlesneria sp. | reverse complement strand
GGCCACACTCGTCGACTTCCGCAGGGAAGTCAGCAGGTGTGGCCGGTTGTTACGGTCCACTGAGAGGCCCTTTTCGTTGTCTAATTATCCCCGACCTCGGGTGACTCGATCTAGACCCTGTTTCGATTATTTCGGCGCAATGCCAAAAATTGTGACTCGTCGTGGTCGCTTCACCTTACGACGTCACTGACAAAAATTGACAGCCCAGGACAGATTTTGACAATGGGGGACAAAACGGCCCTGTTTTTTGCAGTTTTCCTCAAAAAAGTGCGTGTTTTGTGACAGATGCTTTTGAACGTAGTAGGCACACTGCGAGCGTGTGATTTTTTCACGCCACCGAGTTCATCTCGGTGGTCCCCGCGCTTGTGCACTACGTCAAAAGCGCTTGCGCCAGTCGTTTCTGAGTAGTGCAGAGGCGCGAGAACCACCGATTCAAGATCGGTGGCGATAAAATCACAGCCTCTCCATATGCCGAGTTCGATCAAGATTCCCGTCTCGGCCTAAGTAGCCTTCTCGCTCTCGCGAGAAGCAAAGCCGATCAACGCGACGCCGTGATCGCCATCCTGTTCCGGATACGTAAGAGCCGCGGATTCGCGGTTGGCTTACTTCTCGGCGGAGCGAGAAGGCTACTTGGAAGACGCGGCACACGGAGTGTGCCTTCTACTTTGGGGCGGCATCAACTCGCGCGACGATCGCCTGCCAGATGTCGAGGACATCGAGCTTGGCGGCCCATGGCGATGTCCGCTCGATCAATCTCGTCACCGCTGGTCTGGAGCATGGCGGCGATGTCTCGCAGATGCTTGTCCGATTGGCCTTCGCGGTAGTACAGCAGTTTGCCGAGGATCACATCCTCTGGCGCGGCGATGCAGCATTGTTGGCCCGGATACAACTCCACCTTGCGTCGCCGTTCGAGTTGCCTGCGGCCCCATTCATCCTGCCGAGCGATCATGAAATCAATCTGCATCCCCGATTTGGGATGCAGAACATTGAACTGCTTCCGATGCCGCACCGCTTCAATCGCGGCGGGCAGACTGACGTCGTAATCGGGACCATCGAAGGCCTGACAAAGCTTTTCGGCGGACGCAAAGGTGAGATCCACGACGATATCAAAGTCGAGCGTTAGTGGTGGTTCGCCTTAGCGCATACTGGCGAGAGAACCGACAAGCATGTAGGGAATGCCAAGCGCCTCGGCAGAACGAATCGCCGTCGCCAGCAGTTCACCGCTCTCCACGGCTCATCCTCAGTGCAACGGCTTTGTCGATCTCGGGACTCGTCCAATCGGGATGCTGACTACGAATGCGACTGAAGAGCACCCCGCGAGCCAACTTCTGCATCTCAAACGCCATACCCAACTTCTCGGCGTGTGACTTGGTCTTCAGCATCGCCACGACTTCGGGGTCGAGCAATTCGATGCGGCGCGGGTCGAGGGGTGGATTCATGGAACGTGGTCGAACGCGAAACGGGAGCGGGAATACCAGTTGATGACTATACACTTCTGCGGAGTCATCACGCCACGACCACGAACGAAGCGGTTGGGCTGCAGGCAGGGCGTGTGCAGTCCTCGGAACACGCCCTGTGGCTCAATTTGTGGTGCGTTTCGAAGACTGCACGACACCCTACTTGGGGAGTTGTACTCCCAATCATGTCGGACTCCATGACCGTGGCCCTCGAGACACATCATCGACAACACTGCTGTCCGCTGTCATTTTGTGTTACTTGCCTTCGGAAAGAGCTTTTCAAGCGTTGGTTTTCGACGGCAAACTTCGGTTATGACATCTCGCCAAATCTGATTCTCGGCGTCGTCGTGTTGTTTGAGAACGTTTAATGTGGCAGTCGCGGCCGCTGCGACGATGGCATCGTTCTGGCGAACGTAGAAATCAACAAGGCCTTCCTTGATGACTTTGCTGTCAGCCTTCGAATTGTGTAGCAGGAAATACATTAAATCACCCGTCGCTTCGTCGAGCTTCGGCTTGCCATCTGTCAATTGTCCAAGAATCTTCAAAATCACGCGCGCGACGTGGTCTCGATGGCGGGAGTCAGAAGCAAATGGCTCTCGAGCAATCCAAAACACAAGATCCAAATTTTTCTTCTCGCGAGTCAATCGTTCAGTCGCATCCACGACCTGCCCAATCATCTTGGTGGTGTCCGATTGCTCCAACTGAAGGCGACCGCTTTCGCTGTTCGCCAATCGATTCAGATGTGCTGAGGCAATTTTGATCTCCAAGGGCCCCAGGGTCGCGATCAGTCGTTTTACGAATGAAATCTGTTCGGTCTCTGGAATCGATGTTAAATACAACGAATAAGCCAGCAGCCGCTCTTCAAAGTCTTTATCCTCCGCCAATCTCAGCAACTCGGCGATCGTTTCCTTCTCGAGCGGCTTCTTATCTGGCCAGTACTCGATTGCAACTAATGCCGCGGATCGAAGCTTGGGATCTTTCAGAAATGGCGTTAGTCGATCGGCAGACTCGACCCCCATCCGTTTCAGGCTCTGAGATCGAGTGGTATCCCATGGGCCTCCTCGCAGGACGACGGCAATCGCAAAATCAGTGACCTTCGCTTTTTCTGCAGCAAACGAAATCTTTGGACTTGAGCCCACTGTCATCACTAACGTCAACATGCTGACGCTGCAACGAACGGCAACACTGGGGCGCGGATTGAGCGAATGATTCATTAGACGCTATCGAAAGCGATGGGGCAGACAAAACATCGGCCGATGATTATACGCTTCGGCGGAATCATCACGCCACAACCATGATTGAAGCGCCTAGGTACGAGTTCGATTCAGAATCGCGTGCTCATCGGTCCGCGTGCTGACGCAGCGCGGCTCACCGGGGTTGATTGCGCGGTGCGTTTCGAAGTTACACCAGCCGATTGTCATGAAATTTGCGGGCATCCCTGTATCTGTTCCTTCCGGATGTGCAGGCGTTCGAGGCACTCGGAATGCGATCGTGCCCAGACCTGATTGATCAGGCATCTGCCAGGTCGTGTGAAATATTGCAGTCGGCTTTTTGAGAAGGAGATAAGAAATGCTCAACACAACCCCCAATCCACGCGACTATGTGATTCAACGTGCCAGTGAAACACTCTGCGAGTGGTGGACAGGAAGTGGCTGGTCTGACCATCCAGAGGATGCGCGGCACTATCAAGTCGAGCCGCACGCGAGCATTGAGACTGGCGACGAATCGGCCAAAGCGGAGCCACTAGGGACCTCGACCAGCGGAGCACAGATGGAAGCGTAGTCTCATGCGAGCGGTCGTGCGATTGAAGAGGAAGACACGACGACGTTGAGGACTCCGACACTGTGTGTACGCCAGTCTCATGATTTCAGTGAGCAGCCTGAGCAAGTTTCAGAGTCGCGCTTTCCTCGCGGCCGCGTGCTGACGCCGCGCGGCTCACCGGGGTGGATTTGGCGATTTGATCTGGATCAGTGTTGTGTGCCATTGATGACGCAATTGACATTGGTGGTGCGTTTCGAAGACTGCACGCACCCTACGCCGCAATCTCCCTTACGTCGATCGTATTGTCTTCGTTTCAGGGTCGCGTGTTCATCGGTCCGCGTGCTAACGCCGCGCGGCTCACCTGGAGGGGCGATGTTTGCGTCGGAGGCAAGGAAGGGAGAAGTTCCAGTTGGGGAGTGGTCTTGGGTGTGACAGCAACAGCATTGCGGACGCGATCGTCAAGGGGATGGCGATGATCCAGTAATCAAGGGAGACACTGGCCGGGCGAAACTGTTTCGGGGTCAACGTCGTCCCGGAGTAACCTCCACCTTCGGGAATGAACATTGATCCCCAGCCGTTTGTCCGGCGTGTGGCTCGATCGCCGGTCAAATCCCACGACCACCAGGAGAGCGAGCCATTCAACGAGTAGATGATGTGCTGTCGATCGCTGATGGCGAAATCAACGTGGTCATAACAGCAGAGGCTACGTACCCACATCCCGGTGACACCGAGCGCCATCACCAACGTGACGCAGCCCGCCTGGCGATTCCAACTGTGTAAGAATTCACGCATCGGAGCGGTTCCCCATGACGCTCAGAATCGGTCGTATGAGCTTCGCGAGGAAGCTCCCGAATTACCTCGTGATGTGCTTGTGAATTGGCAGCCAGAACGTGGCGCGATGTTTCGGACTGCGAATTGGAATTATTGAAAACTGCAGACGATGTGATGGGGCTTATTCTGTCGTGACTCGGCGTCAGTTTCCAGCGATTTTTCATGCTCGATACGCTGGAAAGCGTACTTACGGTTGCTGTGCGCGATGGCTCAGTTCATCTATGTCGGAACATGGCCTGTCGGGACATGACGTTTTTTTAGTGCCAGGCAGATCGAAGACGGCTCCATTGGAAACAAGCGAAGCCGTACAGCCGAATCCTCACTTATATCTCGATGCGTAGGAATCAGCGTCGGATCACGTTGCCGATGTCGGGGGTGGGTTGACCATCCAGGACTCCATGATCGTCGATCAGATTTGTTCCGACGCCGTAGAGCGTCCATACCGTTCCGTTGCGAGCCAGCTTTAACGGCTGTTGCGTGAGCGGATCTGAGGGGAGCGGAGGTTCGTTGGCGGCTGCAACTTCGTCGAGAGATTCGGGCCACTGACCGGAACGCAGACGATGACTGGCCATCCGCAGCAGTACTCGGCAGACGGCGGCTCTGGTTTCGCCGCTGGCGAGGGCTTCTGCCAGAGCCTGAGACGGCGGAAAGGCGCGCGCGGTGCAATACTTTTGAAAGATCGCTCGACTCCCTTGTTGCTTCAGTTCGGCGAACCGTTGCTGATTGGCTTGGGCGGCTTTGAGAAATTCTGGAAGCCCCTGGTCGATCCCTGAGATCAGCGTTCGCGAGCAAGTCAGGTAGAACAACTTGTCGCTGTCATAAGAAGCTTTGACATTCTTGATCACGCCGCCCTGGACTGCAGGCCATGTGCTGGGGTTGTGAAGTCCCTCTATGGCGACAGCTCGATCTGCGATCAACGCGACCTTGAAGCCTTCGCGGAAACGGAGTGATGCGACAGCGGTTTCCAGTTGTGTCAGATCATCCGCCGTAAACTGGGCACTGGGCAAGATGTCGATCATCATCTGAGTCAACACACCAATGAAGGCGATACGACTAAGTTGAATGTTCAGGTCGGGCGACATTTGCAGGATGTTTGTCACGTAGATGATCGCATGGATCGAGTCCTTCGCATCAGACCAACGTCCTTCGCGCATCTGCAGGTAGGCGCGGAGTTGGAGAACGCGAACCATTCGGCGAAAGATATTCGTATCGATGTCCAGTAGCGCCGCCTCACGGCTTTTCCAGTTGGTCGTCACGCGCACTCGGCGGTGCTGCTTGTCCAGATCAAGAATGAAGTCGATTGGTCCCTGGCAATTTTGGAGAACGACTTCGGCCATCGCTTGCCTCTTCCAATCCCCAGTGAGCGGAGGCAAAGCAGGATCGCTGCCGACGATCGGCAGTTCCTTGCCAACCTGGGTATCGAGCGCTGACGACAGCGTCTGATCGACGCTCAATAGTTGCTGACTCTGGAGGGGTTCGCCGGGTAACTCGGCCAACCACCGTTCTGTTTCCTCATGTGTGACGGGTTCGCCAACACTGCGGATTCGTGCGAACTCGGCTTTCACCTCGCGCCCCGCCGCGCCCCACCAGCGCAGAAGCACGATGAGACCAATTGCAGTTGCGCACACAGACCCACCGATGAAGATCAAAGTCCACGGCACTTTTTTCGCGACGGGCTTTTTCTTTTTCTTGACTTTCGCCATCGGAGATTCGGCCCTGGAATGAGGTAGTTCGATGCTGATGGGTGCTGCGATGCAAGAATTCGCCATGTCCACTTTGGCCAGAATCATGCGCGGCCTATTCGACGACGGTCAAGCGTGCCTCTTGCATCTGTATTTATCGATTGCAACGATCGGTGAGGTTCTGGCTTAGTGGTAAGGTGGCCGGGGTTGGACTGGGTTGGACTGGGTTGGAC
>CBIHQO010000446.1:0-5965 GCA_966211735.1 uncultured Schlesneria sp. | reverse complement strand
TTCAAGAATTGGTCGCACGTCATGTTCTTCGTGGATCACACACTGGGACGTGGCTCGCGCACGGTGATTTAGTTTGACGGCGCCGCGTCGATCGGTCCGCGTGCTCACGCAGCCCGGCTCACCTGCACGCAATCACTGCGTCACCTTCAGCAAATAAACAAAGTGCGGCCCCCCTGCGTCGTTCGCATCCTGCACAGTGATGTAGTACGAACCCGACTTCGCTAACGTCACTTCCAGCTTCGTGTCGCGGCCGTCATTGTCGTCGACCCCGACAACAACCTGCCCCGCGCCGTCATACAGCGTTAGGAACGGGTCCATCAGTGAACCGGCCTGCTGAGCCACCACGCTGATCGTCAGCTTCTGCCCCGCTTCCCCTTTCAACTCAAACACGTCGACATTGCGTGGGTCATGAATCGTGCCGACGAGTGTCTTGCCCATGCTGATCGGTTGAGCGGTCTTGAACCCGTCATTCGGTTCCTTCTCCTGAATCAATTCGTCGGCCTTGGCGACGATGATCTCATACGGAACACTGGCCCCCTCGGCATTCACCGCGATCAGCGACAACCGACCCGACTCAGACTCCGCCGGCAACGTGAACTTGAGTTCCGCCTGAGTCTCCCCGATCCGCTTGGCATCATAGTTCTGCGGAACGGCAGCCTTCCCCTTCGACACGATCTCGGCCTTCAAGTCACCCGCACCGACTTTGACTTCGGTGATCTGATCCAGCAAGTGCCCCCGCAGCGTCAGCTTGATCGGCACTCCGGTTTCAACCGCCAGCGGGATCGCCACGATGATCCTGGGAAGCTTGTCTGACTTCGCATCTTGAGCGTTGCAGAAGTTCGCTGCCAACGACAGGCAGAAGATCAGGCCGCTACTCATGATTTGCAAGCAACGCGATCCTGGGGAGGGCGAGGCTCCTGCCGAGCCGCGCCTGTCGATGGACGCACAACGACCAATGCGGCTCCGCAGGAGCGTCGCCCTCCCAACCGACACGGGAACTTTCGATTCGTAACTTCGCATGATTTCTCGGCCTATTCGATCGGCTGGCGGCAATTTTCCGTGAGCCGAAGCACAAATAACAACGTTCTGCAAGTAGCCTTCTCGCTCCGCGAGAAATAAGCCAACAGCGAATCCGCCAATCCTGCCACATCGGAATGGCATGGCAAACACGGCGTCACAGGGATCGGCTGGCCTCTCGCGGAATGAGAAGGCTACTTAAAAAAGCAAATCGCTCACCAGGCACACCAACTCTCTGTGCCACTTCCAGAATCCTCCCCGCACTCGGGAGCAAGAAGCAACGTACATCACTATCTTATGGCGGTCAAAGGACTCGAGTCTCGAGGCATCTCCCATCAAGGACCGGACAGTGACCAGGCTGCGACTGGAAATCAAACCGCTGATCGACAGCGCCGAACGTCTGCGCGCCGAGATCCTGCGCCAACTGCCGACTCATCAAGGCTTGCCCGCCTTGGCAGAACGCGTCGCCAACGCCGCGCGAGAAGCCGAGACGGTCTCACGAGACCTCAACAAACCATTCGGCCTGCATCGACTTCCCGTCGTCTTCCTGGCCGTGGCCCTCGTCCTGTTCGTCGGTTGGGTCTACATGCACTTCTTCGGCGTCTCGGTGCTCACCATCGCCTTGCCCGATCGAGACGCTCAGGAACTGCGCACGAAAGTCTCACGAGCCCATCGGCTCCTCTTCAAACCCGTGATCGTGCGCGGATCGCGAGAAGCCGCGGAAATGGTCGGCGAGGGCAAAGTCGACCTAGCCTTCGTGCAGGGTGGCTTGCCAATGTCACCCGACCTCCCTCGTCTGGAAACGCAACAACCGGAAATCGTGTTGTGGTTCGTGCGCAACGGAAAACCATTCGCGGAAGTAAAGCGCGTACTGACATCACTGTCGGGCGAAGGGAGCCATTCGGTCGCTCAAGCCTTCATGAAGGCCTGGAAGCAGGACTCGCACATTGAATACGTTCACGATTGGAAGGGACTGTCCGACGAAGAACCCTACACGATCCCCGCTGACATTGATGCCGTCTTCGTCGTGAAAGACCCCGCCGACGAACGAACCTTGCGGGCGAGTGAACGCCTAGCCAAGGCGGGCTTCGTGATGGGCTCACCCGATCTAGGTGCCCGAGCGACTCAGTTGGATTACCTGAAGCCGACGACCATCCCCGCCGGTTATTTACTCAGCATCCCCTCGTTCCCGCCCGAAGCGATTCCAACCTACAGCGTCGCCACTTACCTGGTTGCTCGCCCCAACCTGACACCTCGGCTGCTCGCCGTCGCCAGCATCCTGATCGAAGGTCGCCCCCCGTCGATTACCAGCGGCAGTTTCGATGGCACCATCAGCGAAACCAGCGAGATCTTTCAAGGTGTCGAAGCCCTGATGGGCATCCTGATCAACATCGTGCTGGCGTTCCTGGCCCTGCTCGGAATCGAAATGCTGACCTACCGCAAACGCTTCCACGAACTGAACTCTCTGATCAGCTTGATCAGCATGCATCAAAGCTCCAAAGATGTCCTCGGCGTCACCGACCCCGAACGCCGCCGCAACAACCTGCTCTACCTCAGCCTCTGCAGCGACCTCCTCGGCCTGGTCAGTTCGGTCAGCGGTTACTACACGCAGGAAAATTCCTCGCTCCTGTTCAACAACCTCCCCGAAATCATCCACCAACGCTGCGACGGCATGAAGATCAATATCCAACTCAAGATCCTGCACGCCACGATCGACGCGCCGTCATTAGAGAAGCCCGAAAGCAGTTCCGCCGGCACGAACTGAGCTATTTCTCCACGAGTTCCTCCTTCGCATTGTGCCTTTTAGTCCCGTGAGGGACGACCGATAATAGCCCACCACTTCCAGTGGTGGGTGTGCACATCGACAACGGAACATGTCCCGCAAGGGACGACAGAACACTCGCGCTAGGCGATACAAGAAAACGGCAGTAGAACAAGCGGACGCTTTCGAAACGACCTGAGGACTCACACGTGGCTGAAGATATCCTGCAAGATGGTTGGCCGCCGATCTCGACCAACGAGATAACGACATTCGAGCAGCATATTGGAATGGAACTGCCGAAGGCCTATTCGCAATTCTTACTTCGCAGAAATGGTGGCCGTTCCGCTGACACCATGCTATTCGGTGAAGGCGTTGTCCAGCAGCTTTACGGTCTGGACGTCCCTTATCGATGGGCAGACCTCCGTTGGAAATTTGACAATTTCGTGCGCGGCAAACGTATGGCCCGTTCTTGTGTGCCGATTGCCAGCGATCCTTTCGGGAATCAATACGTCCTCATCTGCGACGGACCACGCCGGGGAAACGTGTACTTCTGGGATCATGACAACGAGCCAAGTTTGCGAGCGTCGGAATCGAGTAAATTCAATCGGATGAACCACGTTTCAGCGACGTTTGACGCCTTTCTATCTGATCTCACCACAGAACAAGGCGAGTGCTTTTTGACTGATGCCGCCATTCGCGCTGTCGCGCTGGGCGATCTCGAATCTCTTGAACAGATGATCAACGGTGGATTGTCCGTGGACTATCGCGCGGGCGATGAACTGGATCGTATGACGTTGTTTGCCGTAGCCGTCTGCTTTGGTCGACTCAACATAATGCGATACCTTCACAAAGTCGGAGCGGATATCAGCGCGTGCGATGGTCAGGGAGAGCCACCTGTATTCTCTACTTGCGTTGGCAGGCAATCTTCGGACGCACTGAGACTTCTACTCGACTGGGGCGTTAGTCCGAATTGCAAATCTCTCCAGGGAAAGCCGCTGCTTGTGCATGCCGCTCAGAGAAAATCCGGAGGCATCCTCACTTGGCTGCTGCGCCGGACAGACCTTGATTTGAATGCCGCAGATGCATACGGCGTTACCGCTCTCGACGCTGCGAAAAAGCAGAAAGACGAAGACACTGAACGGCTACTAAGTGGTACCACCCGAGTACACTCGCCTTGAAAGGCCACGAGGGTCAGACCGCCATTATTGGCCTTTGGTCTTTTTCTTTCGTTTGTCCGCCACAACGAAATAGCCCACCAGTACCAACGCTGCGAGACCGATCACGACCAGCCAAACCATGGATTCATAGCCAAGCTAGACCTCTGTCACAGTCAGCCAGCCGCCGTAGGTAGTTGTGGTACTCTTGTCCATGACTCACTGCCTCCGCTGAAGCGATAACGTTTGAAGGTAATCAGCGTAATACTGCCTGCCGTTCTGTTTGTTCTTCCATCTCAATTCCGTCACAATAATCCAGACCGCTGACTCTGCATCGTCTGGAGATTGTGATGTTGCTGCCGCTGAACGTTCGTCTCGTCTGGATCACAGGGATTGCTCTGACCCTAGTTGCAAACTCTCTCGTTCCTGCCGCTGAACCTGACCGCGCAGCGTCGACGAAACCAGTCAGCTTCGATCGCGACATTCGGCCGATTCTGTCGGACAACTGCTTCGTCTGTCACGGCCCCGACGAAGCGGATCGGCAAGCCGGTCTGCGACTTGATCTGCGAGCCGAAGCCGTAAAGCCCGCCGAGTCCGGCAAGGTCGCGATTGTTCCCAGCAAGCCCGACGCCAGCGAGTTGATGCGGCGTGTCATCAGCACCGACGACAGCGACCGGATGCCGCCCCTCAAAGGCAAGCACAAGCCACTGACAGCCGTTCAGATCGATCTGCTGAAGCGCTGGATTGCCAGCGGAGCCGAATACACGTCGCACTGGGCCTTTACGGCTCCCGTGTTGCCTGTCATTCCAAAGATCGAGGCCACGAAGTTTCGCATCACGAACGACATCGACCGCTTCGTCGCAGCCAAGTTGATCGACAACAAACTCTCGCAGTCACCCGAAGCAGACCGGATCACGCTGCTGCGTCGACTGCATCTAGATCTGATCGGCCTGCCACCGACCATTGCCGAAGTCGACGCGTTCCTCGCGGACAAGTCCGCCGACGCCTACGAAAAGCAGGTCGAGCGACTGTTGAAGTCGCCTCACTATGGCGAACGCTGGGGCCGGCATTGGCTCGACGCCGCGCGCTACGCCGATTCGGATGGCTTCGAAAAGGACAAGTCCCGCCAGATCTCGTTCTATCGAGACTACGTCATCAACTCGCTGAACCGCGATCTCCCTTACAACCAGTTTGTCATCGAGCAACTGGCTGGCGATCTCTTGCCGAATGCGACTCAGGATCAGATCGTCGCAACCGGATTCCTGCGCAACTCGATGCTCAACGAAGAAGGAGGCGTCGATCCCGAGCAATTTCGCATGGACGCGATGTTCGATCGCATGGACGCCGTCGGCAAGACATTCCTCGGCCTGACAATCCAGTGTGCTCAATGTCACACTCACAAGTACGATCCGATCACGCATGAAGAATACTACCGTCTGTTCGCGTTCCTCAATAACGATCACGAGTCGCAACGCGTCGTCTATGCGACCGACGAACTAGCGAAACGAACCGAGTTACGTCAGAAGATCGCTGACCTGGAGAATGGCCTGCAACAGCAGACAGTCGATTGGCGCGAGCGGATGGCTGCGTGGGAAGACAGCATCGCCAACGACCAGCCGGAATGGATCCCGCTCCAACTCGAAAATACCGGCGACAACGGCCAGCGCTACATCGATATGGGCGATCATTCGATTCTGGCTCAGGGTTATGCCCCCACCAAGTACACGACCAGTCTGCGAGGCACCACCGAAGTCCAGAACATCACCGCATTTCGCCTGGAACTGTTGAACGATCCCAACCTCCCGTGCAACGGCCCCGGGCGATCGTTCATGGGGACGTGTGCCCTCACCGAATTCTCCGTCGAAGCCGAACCGATCACAAAAACAGAAGGTGGCCCTAAAAAGGAAAAACTCAAGATCACCGCGGTCTCGGCAGACTACTCCAACCCCGAACGCGACCTCGAACCCAATTTCTACGACAAGACCGACAAGAAGCGAGTCACCGGCCCGATCGAATATGCGATCGATGGCAA